>CAKPRA010000016.1 GCA_934180065.1 uncultured Clostridia bacterium
GAACCGCCGTATGCCGAACGGCACGTACGGTGGTGTGAGAGGGAAGAAATTCATTAAGAATTATCCTCTACTCAATTTGTTAATATGTAAAAATTTTTTCAACAATTTTGTGCTCTTTAAATGATTTATTTACATCTATTATTCGTTGATTAGATGAGCCTCTAAAACGTAGTTTTAAATCCTTTTTGTTTTCGTCAAATTTCCCATCAACAACTACATCAATGTATTTTATTAATTCATTTGAAACATGGTTTTCTTTAACCATTTTTCCGATAACATCTTTCTCAAAATCAAAACCAGTATAACACCATATGTCTTTATTTGGAAATCGCTCTTTCACTTTTTTTACGAGAGGGAGTAGACCTTCCTGATTTTGTGGCTCTAAAGGTTCACCACCCAAAAGTGATAGACCTTTTATATAATCATGATCCATATAAGATAAAACACGATTTATTTCTTCATCAGTAAACTTATTTCCATAATTAAAATCCCAAGCACATTGATTAAAACAGCCTTTACAATGATGATTACAACCACTAACAAATACTGAAACTCTAACACCTTCACCATTAGCGATATCAATTCTTTTTATATCTGCATAATTCATTAAAATCACATCCTTTTTGTAAAAGAAGACTGTCCCTTTTTCCCAAAACTGGGAAAAGAGAACCGTCCCATTTTCCCTATAAATGAAGTACCCTTTGTTTTATTTCTTTAGTTTTTCCGGCATTCCAAAAATTTTCGCCCAAATATCCGCAAGTTCTGCGTACAACAGTTAATTTTGAACGATCTTTATTTCCACATTGTGGGCATTCCCATTCATTATCATCATTTACTTTTATTTCACCATCAAATCCGCAAACATGGCAATAATCTGATTTAGTATTAAATTCTGCATATTGAATATTATCATAGATAAATTTTACAACTTCTTCTAATGCAGGAATATTGTTTTGCATATTTGGAATTTCAACATATGATATAGCTCCACCAGTAGATAATTTTTGAAATTCACTTTCAAATGATAATTTATCAAATGCATCAATTTTTTCTCTTACATCAACATGATATGAATTTGTATAGTATCCCTTATCAGTTACATCAGTAATTGTTCCAAATCTTTCTTTATCAATTTTTGCAAATTTGTAACATAAGCTCTCAGCAGGAGTACCATATAAAGCAAATCCAATATTAGTTTCCTTTTTCCATTTTTCAACAGTATCTTTTAAATATTTCATAACCTTTATTGCAAAATCATGTCCAATAGGATCTGTATGTGAAAGACCGGTCATTAATTTGGTCATTTCATAAATTCCAATATATCCAAGTGACATAGTAGAATATCCACCATATAATAACTTATCAATTGGCTCACCTTTTTTCAAACGAGCAATAGCACCATATTGCCAGTGAATAGGGCTTATATCTGATGTTGTTCCAAGTAAGGCATAATGTCTACACATTAAAGCTTCTTTACAAAGATCCAATCTTTCATCTAACAATTTCCAAAACATATCTTCATCACCATCAGCTATTATTGCAATTTGAGGCAAGTTTATGCTAACAACACCTTGATTAAATCTTCCTTCAAATTTATAATTACCATTTTCATCTTTCCATGGAGATAAGAAACTTCTACAACCCATTGGACTGAAAACATTACCTTCATAATTTTCTTTCATCTTTTTAGCAGAAATATAATCTGGATACATTCTTTTTGAAGAGCATTTCACTGCAAGTTTTGTTAAATAATCATATTCACCGCCTTTTAAGCAATTGTGTTTATCAAGAACGTAGACAAGTTTAGGAAAAGCAGGTGTTACATAAATTCCAGCTTCATTTTTTATTCCTTCATATCTTTGTCTTAATATTTCTTCTATTATCATAGCATTTTCTTTTATATATGGGTCATCAGGCTCTAAATGTAAAAATAAAGTAACAAAAGGAGACTGACCATTTGTTGTCATTAAAGTATTTATTTGATATTGAATTGTTTGAACCCCAGCTTTTAATTCACTTTTTAATTTATCTTGAACTATACTTTCAATATATTCTTCGTTTATTTTACCTTGGTATTTTTCAATCATCTCAGTTTTAAATTTATTATAACTTTTTCTTAAATATTTTCCTAAATGCTTCATATCAACAGATTGACCACCATATTGATTACTTGCAACAGCTGCAATAATTTGAGTAGTTACAGTACAAGCAACTTGAAAACTTTTAGGACTTTCAATTAATTTACCATTCATAACAGTACCATTATCTAACATATCAGATATATTTATTAAGCAACAATTAAATATTGGTTGTACAAAATAATCTGCATCATGAAAATGTAAAATACCTTCTTCATTTGCTTTCGAAATCTTCTCTGGCAATAACAATCTTTTAGTCAAATCTCTAGATACTTCACCTGCAATATAATCTCTTTGTGTAGATGCAAGCATTGTGTTTTTATTAGAATTTTCCTCTGCCAATTCTTTATTTTCATTTCTAATTATTCCCAAAATTGTTTCATCAGTAGTATTCTGTTTTCTTATAAGAGCTCTTGTATATCTATATACTATATATTTTTTTGCAAGTTCATATTTTTCAAGTTCCATTAATTTTTCTTCAATCAAGTCTTGAATATCTTCAACGAGCATTCTTTTTTTATCTAAATCTTCAATATATTCAACAATAATTTTTATGTCTTCCTTATTTGCTTTTTCTTTTCCTTTAACTTCTCTATTAGCTTTTTCAATAGCTACAGCAATTTTTTGTCTGTCATAATCAACAATTCGACCATCTCTTTTTATTATCTTCATTACAAGTACCTCCTAAAAATAGTATAGGTGTTGCTATTCATAGTTAAATATCAATTTAATTTTGTAGAGTAGGATATGTGGATATATATATTAAAAAGAAGTGACGTGCAGCTTGGGAGCTTTTAGATAATCTCTTAATATCACCAAACTTAAACGAGGGCACTACCATTCTCACACGATATTGCATGGGCGACCAGCAAGGAACGAATTTTAATATATATATCCACATATCCGGTCTATTATAAGCAGGCATATATCCGGTATTATAAGCAGGCACATATCCGGTCTATTTAAAATATGTAACATTGAATAGTAACGTATAGGCTTATTATATATCGAAATTTGTAGTTTTCTGTTGCAAAAGCACCAAAAAAAAACAAAAAAATTTTCAAAATTGATTTTAATTGTAGGAGTAAGATTTGGAAAAATATTACAAATTTATGACAACAAATTGTTGCTTTTGCAACTGAAATATTATATAATTCGTGTCGGAAAGTAAAGGGGAGAGCATCATGGAAACAAAAGTAAACTTAGAAGAATTTATAGAGCAATTTACAAACAATTGTAATAATATACAAAAGAAATACTTTAGAAAAAATCAAATAATTACAACATATATACAAAAAAGAAATCAAATATGTATTCTTTTAAGTGGAGAGGCAGACTTAGTTAGATACGATCTTAATGGCGTAAAATCAATAATCGAGCACTTTACGCCAAATGATATTTTTGGAGAAGCTTTTTACATAGTCAGTGTAAATAATGAATTATCTGTTGAGGCAAAGAAAAATTCAGAAGTTCTATTTTTCTCATATGATAAATTATATAATAAATGTAAAAATAATTGTAAATTTCATAAGATTTTAGAAGAAAATTTTTCCAAGATTATGGTCGAAAAAATGAAGGCAATAAATACAAGAATTGAAATATTAACAAAAAGAACAATAAGAGATAAATTACTTGGTTATTTTAACATATTATCAACAAGAAATTTGTCAAAGACATTTTCAGTACCATTTTCATTAACAGATTTAGCTGATTATTTAAGTGTGGATAGAAGTGCAATGATGAGAGAGCTTAAAAATTTAAAAGATGAAGGTATCATAGAAAAAAAAGGAAATAAATTCACAATATTAACAGTTTAATATTTAAAAAAATTTTAAACTATTTTTTTAGGAGAGCAAAGTTTATGAAAATTTTATTAGTTGAAGATGAAAAAAATTTATCAAATGCAATTAGAGAATCCTTAAAAGATGAATATGATGTTGAGCAGGCTTTTGATGGTGAAGAAGCTTGCTTGTATGCTAAACAAGATATATATGATGTAATAATTTTAGATTTAATGTTACCAAGGAAAGATGGATATAAGGTTTTAGATGAAATAAGATCTACAGGAATATTTGTTCCAGTATTAATTTTAACAGCTAAAGATTCATTAAATGATAAACTTAAGGGATTCCAGAAGGGTGCTGATGATTATTTAACAAAACCATTTGCAAAAGAGGAATTAAAAGCTAGAATTGAAGTTATGATTAGAAGAAATAATCCAAATTATTACAAAAAAGAGCTTAGTTTTAAGGCTTTGAAATTAAATGTAAATACTAGAAAAGCATATATTGAAGATAATGAGTTGAATTTACAAGGAAAACAATTATTATCTCATGGAAAAAACAAAATGAATTTGTTCAAAATGCATCACATGAGTTAAGAACGCCATTAGCAATTATAAAAGCAAAACAAGAAAATTTACTAGAAAAACCTAACTCAAAAATAATTGATAATGCAGAGGATATAAGTATTACATTAAAAGAAACACAAAGACTTACAAAGTTAATAAAAGAGCTTATGGATTTAGCTAGAAATGATGCTAATAGAGCTATTATAAATAAGGAGCAATTTAACTTAGATGATGAAATAAAATCAATTATTTCGTTATATAAAGAAACTGCCAAATCACAGCAAAAAGATTTTTGTATTGATTTAAAATATAATGGAACCATTACAGCAGATTTAAATAAAATAAAACAACTTTTGGTTATTTTATTAGATAATGCATTAAAATATACTGAAAAAAATGATAGTATTGAAGTAAAAACTTATAAAAAGGATGGAAAGTGCTTTATCGAAGTGAATGATACAGGAATTGGAATAAGCAAAAAGGATAAGAAACATATATTTGAGAGATTTTATAGATCAGAAAAATCTAGAAATAGGGAAAATGGTGGAATGGGATTAGGATTATCTATTGCATATAGCATTGTAAAAATTCATAAAGGAACAATAAAAGCGGAGGACAATGGAATAAAAGGAACTAGAATGATTATAAGAATATAGATTATAAATTATGAATAGCAATTCTTTGTGAATTTTTTGTAAAAAGAAGAGTCAATATGTTGACTTTCTTTTTTTTAGAATGTAACATATGTAGTGCGAATAAAAAGAAAGGGTTTGAATTATGCTAAAATTATTAAAAAACTTAACTAAAAAAGATTGGATATTGGCTTTATTTTCAATAATATTAATAATAGGTCAAGTATGGCTTGAATTGAAAATGCCAGATTATATGTCAGAGATTACAGTTCTTGTAAAAAAAGAAGGTAGTCAAATGAAAGATATATTAATTAATGGAGGATATATGCTTTCATGTGCCCTTGGAAGCTTAGTTTTAGCAGTTATAGTTGGATATTTAGTTTCTTCAATTGCTGCTGATCTTTCAAAAAATACAAGAAAAAAACTATTTGATAAGGTACTTAGTCTAGATATAGATGAGGTTAAAAATTTTTCAACAAGTAGTTTAATCACAAGAAGTACAAATGATATAACACAAGTACAAATGATTGTAGCTATGGGATTACAGTTAATGATAAAAGCTCCAATAACAGCAATTTGGGCAATTACAAAAATATTAAATAAAAGTTGGCAATGGAGTGCTATTACAGGTGTAGCTATTTTAATTATATTATCATTTGTAGTATCTTTAATGGTTGTTGTAATGCCTAAATTTAAAATTGTACAAAAATTAATTGATAAATTAAATAGTGTTACTAGAGAAAATTTGACAGGTATAAGAGTTGTAAGGGCTTTTAATGCTGAACAATATCAAGAAGATAAATTTGAAAATGTAAATAAAGATCTTACAAATTTGCAAACATTTAATCAAAAGAAATTTTCGGTTATGCAACCATTAATGTATTTTGTAATGAATGCATTAACACTTGCTGTATATTTTGTTGGTGCAAATTTAATAAATGAAGCTATTTTTTCAAATAAAGTAGCCATTTTTGGAGATATGGTTGTTTTCAGTTCATATGCTTTACAAGTAATAATGTCTTTCTTAATGTTGGCATTTATTTTTATGATGATACCAAGAGCTGAAGTATCTGCAAAGCGTATTAATGAGGTTCTAGATACGCCTATTAATATGAAAGATGGTAATTTAAAAGATGGTAAAAAAGGTGAAGAGGGAACAATTGAATTTAGAAATGTTTCTTTTAAATATCCAGATGCTGAAGATTATTTATTAAAAAATATATCATTTAAGGCTAATAAAGGAGATACTGTAGCAATTATTGGTCTGACTGGAAGCGGAAAATCAACTCTAATAAATCTTGTTCCAAGATTTTATGATGTAACTGAAGGAGAAGTTCTTGTTGATGGTATTAATGTAAAGGAATATAGCCAAGCAGACTTACATAATAAAATCGGATATGTACCTCAAAAGGCAGTAATGTTTAACGGGACTGTTAATTCAAATGTTTCTTATGGTGAAAATGGTAAAGGTGAAATAACAGGGCAAAAAATTAAAGAAGCTATTGAAGTGGCACAAGGAAAGGATTTTGTTGAAAAATTAGATGATAAATACAATACTCATATTGCACAAGGTGGTACTAATTTATCAGGAGGACAAAAACAAAGATTGGCAATAGCTAGAGCAATAGCTAGAAATCCTGAGATATATATTTTTGATGATAGTTTTTCTGCGTTAGATTATAAAACAGATTCTATATTAAGAAAAGAGCTTAAAAAATATACAAAAGATGCTACTAGTCTTATTGTTGCACAAAGAATCGGTACAATAATGAATGCTGACAAAATAATTGTTTTAAATGATGGTATTGCTGTTGGAATGGGAACACATAAGGAATTATTAAATAATTGTGATGTGTACAAACAGATTGCTTTATCACAGTTGACAAAGGAGGAACTAGAAAATGACTAATAAAAAAGAATCAAATAATCCTAAGTCAAGTCATAGAGGATTTGGTGGCCCTGGACCAAGAGGGGCAGGAGAAAAAGCGAAAGATTTTAAAAGTGCAACAAAGAGATTATTTAAAGAGCTTAAAAATTTTAAAGTAGTTATATTATTTGCTTTGATATTAGCTATGATGGGAGCAATTTTAACAATTAGTGCTCCAGATAAGTTATCAGAATTAACGGATGAAATATCCGAAGGATTGGTTATTAATAAAGCAAATATGGAAGAGCTTATTTCAGAGATGAAAGAAAGTTTGGGAACTAAAGAGCTTGAAATAGATGGACAAAAAATTTCAATAGAAGATCAACAAGAATGTATAAGTAAATTGGGAAATATTACTGATAAAAATGATATGAATCAAATTTATAAAAGCATAGATGAAATGCCTGATTCTATAAAAAATGTATTAAAACCAGCTATGAATATGGATAAAATTAAAAAAATCACTTTAATATTAGTAGTTATGTATATTTTAAGTTTTATTTTTTCATATATCCAGTCTGTTAAAATGGCAGAGGTTTCAAATAGTTTTGCAAAAGAGCTTAGAGCCAGAATTTCAAATAAAATAAATAAATTACCTTTAAAATATTTTGATAGACATCAAACAGGTGATATTTTATCAAGAGTAACAAATGATATCGATACAATTGCACAATCAATGAATCAATCATTGGGATCATTAGTAACTTGTATAACTTTATTTGCTGGATCTATTATTATGATGTTTGTTACAAACTGGATTATGGCAATAACAGCAATACTTTCAAGTATGATAGGAATTGCTGGAATGGGAGTAATCTTAAAAAAATCTCAAAAGTATTTTATTGCTAGACAGGTTGAATTAGGCAATTTAAATGGTCATATAGAGGAAGTATATTCTGGATTAAATGTTGTCAAAGTATACAATGGAAAAAGAAAAGCAGATGAAGAATTTGATAAATTGAATAAAAAGGTAAGTGAGAGTAATTTAAAAAGTCAATTCTTATCAGGAATGATGCCACCTTTAATGAATTTTATTGGTAATTTTGGATATGTTGCAGTTTGTATCGTAGGAGCATTATTAGCAATGAATGGAAAAATATCTTTTGGTGTTATTATTGCTTTTATTACATATGTTAGATTATTTACAAATCCATTAGCACAAATTGCTCAAGCATTAACAGCTTTGCAAACTACAGCAGCTGCTAGTGAAAGAGTTTTTGAATTTTTAGATGAAGAGGAAATGGAAAGCCAAACTGAAATAAAGAAACATCTTGAAAAATCTAAAGTAAAAGGTAAAATTGAATTTAAAGATGTTGTTTTTCAGTATGATAATAATGATAAACCTACAATTAAACATTTTACAGCAACCGCTAATCCAGGACAAAAAATTGCGATTGTAGGACCAACTGGAGCTGGAAAGACTACAATGGTTAATTTATTAATGAAATTTTATAACATAAATTCTGGAGATATAAAGATTGATGGTGTATCAACTAAAGAATTATCAAGAGAAAATATTCATGATTTATTTACTATGGTTTTACAAGATACCTGGTTATTTGAAGGCTCTGTTAAGGAGAATATTGTATATAATATGAAAGATGTTCCAGATGAAAAAGTTAAGGAAGTATGTAAAGAGATTGGATTACATCATTTTATAAAAACTTTACCAAATGGATATGATTCTATTTTATCAGAGAATAATAGTGTTTCAGCAGGTCAAAGACAGTTATTGACAATTGCAAGAGGTATGATTGAGGATTCTCCATTCTTAATTTTAGATGAGGCAACTTCAAATGTTGATACTAGAACAGAAGAGCTTGTACAAGAGGCTATGGATAAATTGGCAAAGGGTAGAACATCTTTTATAATAGCACATAGATTGTCTACAATTAAAAATGCTGATTTAATTTTGGTAATGAAAGATGGAAATATTGTAGAGCAAGGAAATCATGAGGAACTTATTGCGAAAAATGGTGCATATGCCGAATTGTACAATTCTCAATTTGAATTATAATATAAATTAGTGCCCTCGTTTGAATTTTGTTGGAATTATAAAGGACACTAAAAGCTCCCAAACTGCACGTACTTATTTTTTGTGAAATTATTATAATAAGCCGGAAAAGTGGATATATATATATTAAAAAGTCGTGACTTGCTGGTCGCCCATACAAGGTAGTGTGAGAATGGTAGTACCCTCGTTTGAATTTTGTTGGAATTATAAAGGACACTAAAAGCTCACAAACTGCACGTACTTCTTTTTTGTGAAATTATTATAATAAGCCGGAAAAGCGGATATATATATTAAAAAAGTCGTGACTTGCTGGTCGCCCATACAAGGTAGTGTGAGAATGGTAGTACCCTCGTTTGAATTTTGTTGGAATTATAAAGAACACTAAAAGCTCCCAAACTGCGCGTCACTTCTTTTTAATATATATATATCCACTTTTCCTACTCTACTAAATTAAGTTGAAATTTGGTTTTGAATATAATATATGCAAAAAAATTGGGAAAATTGTTGTAAATGGTAAAATTTAATCTTGCCTATAAAAAGTAATTATTATATAATGTAAATGTAGGATAATATATTTTAAAGAGGTATGCAAATGAAGAAAAAATTTTTTGTAATATTAATTATAATATCAATGATTTGTTTATATACAAATGCTTATGCTGCTACATTAAATCAGCAACAACAAAAGGCAAATGATGAGGTAAATCAGTCAAAACAGGAGCTTAATGAAATTACTTCTAAAAAGAATGAAGCTTTAGATGAAGTAAATAAATTGAATGAATCTATAACAAAAGTTCAATCTGAGTTAAGTGATTTAGAGGATAAAATTGAAGGCTTAGATGAGTCTATAGATGCGAAAGAAAAGGATTTGAAGGAAAAGCAAAATTTATTAGATGAAAGATTATCAGCAGTTTATATGAAAAGTGGAAATACATATTTGGAAGCACTTTTTACAGGTGGTTTGATAAATTTTGTTTCTAATTATGATATGATAAAACAAATTGCTGAATATGATAATTCTTTGATAAATGAGGTAAAAGAGCAGAAACAAGAGCTACAAAAAGAAAAAGTTGAATTAGAAAATTCTAAAGTTCAAGTTAAAGTTAAAGAGCAGGAATTAAAAGATCAAAAACAGGAAAGAGAAGAAAAAGTTAAAGCTTTATCTGAAGAAGAAAAAGCTGCTCAAGCGGAAGTTGAATCAAAGGAAAATGAATTGGCCAAAATAAATGCTGCTGTAAAAAAAGCTACTGAACAGGCAGAGGCTGAGGCTAGAAGAAAAGCGGCTGAAGATGCTGCAAAAAAAGATGGTAATAATTCAGATAATAATACTGGAAATGTTACGTCTGGAGAGATGGCATGGCCAACAAGAATTGCACATAAAGTTAACTCAGTATATGCTCCTGGCGGAAGAAGCGATACATCTGGTTATTATGGAACTGCTCATAAAGGTGTTGATATACATGCACCTGCAGGTACTCCAATATATGCTGCAAAAGAAGGTACTGTTGTTTATGTGAATTATAGCGGATATGGAGGTGGCTGGGGCCTTTATGTAGTTATATACCACGGAAAAGATAGTAATGGAAAGGCTATATATACAAGATATGCGCATGGAAGCTCTATAGCTTCTGGAATATCAGTTGGTACCACAGTTAATACAAATACTGTAATTATGTATGCTGGAGCTACTGGTGCTGCAGAAGGAGCTCATTTGCATTTTGAAGTATGTGTAGGAGGAATGTATAGTCAAGTTAATCCATGTCCATACTTGGGAATTCCAAATTCAAGAGGTACATATTAGATACTTTAATTTAAATATTTATATTTTTTTAGATATTTTAAGACTAAATTATTGAACTATAAAGTTTGGTAATTTAGTCTTTTTGGCTCTAAGTTAAAAGCTAGGGTGAATAAGTTGGGTTCTTATTTATATAATAGTAAAGTTCAATATATAACAAGTTAACAAAAAGTTGCTAAATTCATATATTAAAATATAAATATTTATGGAAAGGAATTGTTTATGAATAGATTTTACAGAAATTATTATAATCAACAGATAAATAATTACATAGTTGATTATGGTGGATTACCATTTGTTACAAATATATCAGAGCTTACACTTAAAAATCAAAATTTTAGAACTGCTCTATGGACTGGAAATCATTTGCAGCTTACTGTTATGAATATTCCTACTGGAGAAAGCATTGGATTTGAAATACATCCGAATGTTGACCAATTTATAAAAATTGAACAAGGAATTGGTTTATTAAAGATGGGTGATAATCAAGCTTTTTTTGATTTACAAAAACAGGTAAATAATAATAATGTTATTATAATTCCAGCTGGAAAGTGGCATGAGTTGATAAATATTGGAAAGGAGAATTTGAAATTATATTCAATATATGCTCCACCTCAGCATAAAAAAGGTACAATTCATAAAACTAAAGAAGATGCTGATAATGATTAGATATGTAATTATAATATAAGAAAGAGAGGTATATTATGAATCAAAACTTTAAAATTTTTATGAGAACACAAATGGGTGTACTTAATGGTTTCTTGAATTTGAAACAAGTAAATAATGAGCTTATGGGAAATATAAATTTCAATGGCAAATCATATGAGTTTAGAAATGGTAAAATAAATGGTAATAATTTTGAATTTTCAGGCATGCTTAAAGTTTTTCTAAAAAAGATTAATTATAACGCAATTGGTGAAATAAATAATAAAAATATAACTATTAATATAAATACAAATATGGGAAGTTTTAAAATTGAAGGTGAAAAAATATAATTTGAATAAAATATGTGGCTGGGGTACTGTGATTCGAACACAGGAATGTCGGAGTCAGAGTCCGATGCCTTACCGCTTGGCGATACCCCAATATTTCTTATAACAGTAAGATAATATCACAATATTATTTTAAAATCAATTAAATTTTGAAAATTTGTTACTATTCATGGTCACTTTTTTTATAAGCTGGATATGTGGATATATATATTAAAAATTCGTTCCTTGCTGGTCGCCCGCACAAAGTAGTGTGAGAATGGTAGTGATATCGTTTAAGTTTGGGTATTTATAAGATGTTTTCTAAAAGCTCCCAAACTGCGCGTCACTTCTTTTAATATATATATCCACATATCCGGCTCTGCTAAATTAAATTGATGTTTAGCTGTGAATTGTAACATTAGATATTTTTTTATCGATATTAATAAATGTTTAAATTAATAAAAAATAAATAAATTTTTAAAAAGCTATTACATTAAATTGAAAATATATGTTATAATAGATAAGCTGTGAAAAAGCAATTATATTGCTTTTTTTTTCGTGTGATATATATTATAAAAATATATCAGTTTTTGGCGGTATGAAAGTGTAACTATATGTTATAAAAAATAAAGAAAGGAAGAAAAAATGAATCAAGAAGAAAATATTTTAGGAACAGAAAAAATAGGAAAATTAATTAGAAAATTTGCCATACCATGTATAATATCTCTATTAGTAAATTCACTATATAATATAGTGGATCAGATATTTATAGGTTGGAAAGTTGGAACTTTAGGAAATGGAGCAACAAATGTAGTATTTCCATTAACAATGATATGTTTAGCTTTTGCCTTGATGTTTGGTGATGGAAGCTCTGCTTTTTTGAATCTGAAATTAGGAGAAAAAAAGCAAGATGAAGCTGGTAAGGGCGTAATTAATGGAATAATACTATCAACAATAGTAGCAATATTGATATGTGTAATAAGTATAATATTTTTGCCACAAATATTAAATATATTTGGATGTACAGATGTGTTAAGACCATATGCATTAGATTATGGATTTATAATAGTTTTAGGACTTCCATTTATGATGATTGGAACAACATTGAATTCAATAATAAGATCAGATGGAAATCCAAAATTTGCAATGTTTTCAATGATAGCTGGAGCATTATTAAACATAGTGTTAGACTATGTACTTATGTTTATAATTCCAATGGGAGTAAAAGGGGCTGCAACAGCAACAGTTATAAGCCAAATTGTTACAGCGGTTTTAAATATAGCACATTTAAGAAAAATGAAAAATGTAAAGATTACAAGAAAATCATTAAAATTAGAAGGAGCAATATGCAAAAATGTATCAATGCTTGGAATAAGCAGTTTTATTACAGAAATGAGTATTGTTGTTGTAATGGCATTTGAAAACAATTTATTAGGAAAATATGGAGCAAATTCGAAATATGGAGCAGAAATTCCAATTACAGTGCTTGGAATCGTAATGAAAATAAGTCAAATATTAAATAGTATAATAATTGGTATAGCAGCAGGTGCTCAACCAATTGTTGGATATAATTATGGTGCTGGTAAATATGACAGAGTAAAGAAAACATTAAAAACTGTATTAGGATTAAGTTTAATAATAAGTACAATAGCATTTTTATTATTCCAATTAATTCCTGATAAATTAATTTCACTATTTGGAAATGGTGATGATAATTACATAGAATTTGCTTGTTTAGCATTTAGAACATATTTAATGTTATGTATATTTAATGGTGTTCAAATACCATCAGGAATATTCTTCCAAGCAATTGGAAAAAGTGTAAAAAGTGCTATATTATCAATATCAAGACAAATAGCATTTTTAATACCAAGTATGCTTATTTTAGGTAACTTGTATGGAGTAATGGGAGTATTATCAGCAGGACCGGTTGCAGATGGATTAGCATTTGTAATTGCAACAATTTTACTTATACAAGAAGTTCGTTCATTAGGCAAAAAAGCTAAGGCAAGTAGTACTTTACCAGATGATACAAGTACAGATAATAAACTAGAAAAACATACAGTAATAACAATTTCAAGAGAATATGGATCTGGTGGAAGATATATTGGAAGATTAGTTGCTGATAAATTAGGAATAAAATTTTATGATAGAGATTTAGTTGAAAAATTATCAGAAAAAACAGGATTATCAACAGAATATATCGAAAATAATGAACAAAAAAGAGGAGTTTTAGATGCATTAAATAGTGGTTGCTATTATAATTTAACTAATGCAGACGAGCTATTTGTTCAAGAGTCAGAATTAATAAAGGATTTAGCTAAAAATGAGTCTTGTGTAATAATTGGAAGATGTTCAGATTTTATATTAAAAGACAATAAAGATGTAATAAATATATTTGTATATAGCACAATGAAAAATAAAATAGAAAGAGCAGTAGAAAGATATAATTTAAGTGAAAAAGAAGCTGAAAAAGAAATTAAAAATATAGATAAGTTAAGAAGTAATCATTATAAACACTATACAGGAAAAGTATGGGGAGATAATGAGAATTATGATTTATGTATAAATAGTGATACTTTTGGAGTAGAAAAAGCAGCTGATATGATATGTGAAATCGCAATGAATGAAAAAAGAAAGAGCCAAATTGTTAGTTAGCAATTTGGCTCTTTCTTTTGATATAAGAGAAAATCCAACATATATGTATAATTTTATTTGTGAGTATATTTAAAACAGTATATTAAAAATAATATTTCCCATTATATCAAAAGTCTACACTAAAACATCACATACAAAATTTCACATTTGAAATAAGATCTCATAAAATACAGAGAGCGTGAAAATAAAAGGAGTGAATTTTATGATAAAAAAGATAGATTTACCATATCCATTGGATGCATTAGAGCCATATTATAGCAAGGAAACTTTAAAAATACATTATGAAATACTTTATACAGGTTATGTAGAAAACACAAATAAAACATTAGAAAAATTGCAAAAAGCTAGGCAAAATAATGATTATAGTAATATAAAATGTTTGGAAAAAGATTTGAGTTTTTATGGTTCAGGTGCAATATTACATCAACTTTTTTTTGAGAATATGGGAATTCCAATTCCAACAAATCCAAGTATTTGTTTAATGGAACAAATAAATAAAGATTTTGGAAGTTATGAAAAGTTCAAAAATCAATTTACAGAAGCATCAAAAGCAGTAGAAGCTTCACGGTTGGGGAGTATTAGCTTGGGTTCCAAAATTTAAAAAATTAGAGATACTTCAATGTGAAAAACATCAAAATTTAACGTTATGGGGTTGTAAACCAATATTTGTAATAGATATGTGGGAACATTCTTATTTTTTACAATACAAAGCAAATAGAGCTGAATATATAAATGCATTTTGGAATATTGTAAATTGGAATGTAGTGAATAAACGATTTGAAGAAATTAATCTAGACCAAAGATGAACCAAAATTTCATACCATTCATAAAATATTATAAAAAAATGGAGGGATAGAATGGCAAAAATAATAGTATATAATAATAGTACAGATAGAATGGAAACATATTATAGGGGAGAAAGTCAGTCCATGCCGTATAATACAAATGGCACTTTGCTGGTAAGAGAATTTAGAGGGGCAAGCAATAGTTCAACTTTATGGACAACTAAAAATGCAATGCTTTCATGGAATTCGCAAAGATATTTATTTGGCTCTCCAATACCAGTAGGATATGCATTTAGAAGACCATGGGAAGGTCGGGCATACGGGTCAAAGTCAACACTTTGCAGGAACTGCATTTGATGTAGGTCAAGGATGGACTAATGCTAAAAGAGCTACATTAAGAGCCAGTGCAAGAAATTCTGGTTTATGGAATTATGTGGAACCAGTAAGTATATCACCAACTTGGGTACATTTTGATAGAAGACAATCACCACCAGCTTGTTCAACAGGAGGATATCCTCAAATAAAGCAAGGCAGTCTAAGTGTATATGTGTTAATAGCACAAGATGATTTAAATACACTTGGTTTTAGCACAGGAAGCCTAGATGGAATTTTTGGCACAAAAACAAAAAATGCAGTAATTAGATACCAAAGAAGTAGAGGTCTAACTGCAGATGGAATAATAGGTTGCAATACATGGAGGTCATTACAAGAAAATGTTGTGGGAACAGGTAGAACAAGTACAACATTAGACTAAAGAAGTAATGTCAGTCAGAACCGTCCCCACTGACAGACCAAAATTTTTATGAAAATATTTGACAAATAAACGAACTTAATAGATAATATATCTAGCAAAAAAGTATCAAAAGATGAAGTTGAAAAGTACGAAGGAGGAAATTAAAAATATGTATGTTTTTAATAAAATAACTGTTATGCCACAACTACCAGAAAGAATAAGAGGATTATCAGTAATAGCTAATAATTTGTGGTGGTCATGGAACACAGAATTTTTAAAATTATTCAAAATAATAGATATAGATTTGTGGGAAAAAGTAAATAAAAACCCAATTAAGTTCTTAAATCTAGTATCACAAGATAAATTAGATGCAATTATTAAAAATAAAGAATTTTTAAATGAATATGATAAAATATTTAACAATTTTTCTAATTATATGGAAAGTAAATCAACGTGGTTTACAAATAAATATCCAAATAATCAAAAAGATTTAATTGCGTATTTTTCAGCAGAATACGGCTTAGATGAAATTTTACCAATATACTCTGGTGGACTTGGAATATTATCAGGAGATCACCTAAAATCATCAAGTGATTTGGGAATTCCATTAGTTGCAGTAGGATTATTATATAAAAATGGATATTTTCATCAAGAAATAGATGGGGATGGAATACAAAAAAATCATTATACAAAAATGGATATAGATTCTGAACCAATATTACCTGTAAAAGACTCTAGAGGAAATGATTTGTACATTGATATTGATTTACCAAAAGCTATTTTATATTTAAAAGTTTGGCAAATTAATGTTGGAAGATGTAAATTATATTTATTGGATTCAGATATAGACCAAAATATAGATGAATATAAAGATATTACTTTGTATTTATATGGAGGAGATCAAGAAAACAGAATAAAACAAGAAATTGTTCTAGGAATGGCAGGAACAAAACTTTTAAAAAGACTAAATTTAAATCCAACAGTATATCATATGAATGAAGGTCATTCATCATTTTTAACATTAGAGCTTATAAAAGATATAATGGAAGAAAAAAAGGTGTCTTTCAATATTGCTAGAGATATTGTATCTTCTAAGACTGTATTTACAACACATACACCTGTCCCAGCTGGAAATGATATTTTCCCATTAACATTAATTGAAACATATTTTAATGGATTTTGGGATAAATTTGGAATATCAAAAGAAGAATTTTTTAAACTTGGAATGGAACCAAAAGCTAAAATTGAAAACAATGGATTTAATATGGGAATTTTAGCATTAAAAATAGCTGGAAAGAAAAACGGTGTAAGTAAGTTACATAGAGAAGTTTCTAGTGAACTTTTCTCAGAAGTATGGCCAAATATTATATCAAATGAATCTCCAATTACATATGTAACAAATGGTATACACACTTGCTCATGGCTTTCTCCAAATTTAAAGAGATTGTATAATAGATATCTAGTTCCTTTTTGGCAAGATTCTATTTATGATGATAATGTATGGGAAAATATAAGAAATATTCCTGATGAAGAGCTTTGGGATGCTCATATGGATAGAAAGAGAAAACTGTTGGATATAGTTAAAGAAAGTACAACCAATAGATTAAGAAGAAGCGGATATTCATATGACCAGATTTCGAAAATAGTTGGAAATTTGAATCCAAATGCATTAACAATTGGTTTTGCAAGAAGATTTGCAACATATAAAAGGGCAACTTTAATTTTTAAGGATTTAGAGCATATTACTCAGATTTTAAATAATAAAGAGCGTCCTGTTCAATTAATTTTTGCTGGAAAAGCTCATCCAAATGATAAGCAAGGTCAAGATTTAATAAAATATATTCATGAAATATCATTAAAACCACAATTTATAGGAAAAATATTTATATTAGAAGATTATAATATAGGAATGTCAAGATATTTAATAAGTGGTGTTGATGTTTGGCTAAATAATCCAAGAAGACCATTAGAGGCTTCAGGAACAAGTGGTCAAAAAGCGTCTGTAAATGGTGTTATAAATTTCAGTGTATTAGATGGTTGGTGGGCTGAAGGATATAATGCAAAAAATGGTTGGAAGATAGGTAGTGAGATAAATTATGAAAACTACGAAATCCAAGATAATGAAGATTCAAATGATTTATATTCTACTTTAGAAAAGAAAATAATACCAACATATTACAATATGAATGATTTTGGATATTCACATGATTGGATAGATATAATGAAAGAATCAATTGTGACAACTGGAGGTAAATTTAGCACATCAAGAATGTTAGTTGATTATATGGAAAAATTATATATTCCATTATGCAATTTAACAAATAAATATTATAAGAATTTATCAGATGTTGCTGAATATAATGAATGGAAGAAGAAAGTAAATTCAAGTTGGAACAGAATTTTAATAACACAGGAAAATTCAAATAATATAAATAATGAAACTATAGAGGCTGGAAATATTATAACTGTAAGTTGTAAAGTAAAACTTCCAAATATAGCTAAAGAAAATGTTGAGATGCAAGTTTATTGTGGTCAAATAATGGAAAACGGAAGATTAGAGAATACTTGTATTACAATTATGAAATTAAAGTCCGAAAATGATGAAAATAATGAGTATACTTATGAAGCTAAAATCGAGTTAAAAACTGGAGGAACATATAGTTATACTTTTAGAGCTATGCCAAAACATAAAATGTTATTGGATTCAGAAAATTTAGACTTGGTTAAATGGATGGAAGAATAATATTAAAAGATTAAAATATTATACCAAAATACTGAATGGTTTCATGATTGAAAAAACATCAAATAAATTGACATAACTTACCAAATGTTGTATAATGTAAATCAAGATACATCTTGTATCTGTACATATTCCCCCAAAAAAGTACAAATAACAAAGCTTTTTGCTTTGTTTTCCGAAAGGATATCAAGTAATCCTCTTATGGGGGAGAGAGGATACTTGTTTATATAAAGGGGCATAGGCACAATAGTGTCTATGTCCTTTGAATTTATATATATCCACATATCCGGATTATTTAAAAATATATAAAAAACTTTATAATAGTATCTAAAAAAATACACAAATATTATATTGTAACATTATATTATTAGTGATATAATAATCAATGTTAATTTGAAAAAAATATGGAGGGATTATAAAATGATAAATACTAAAAGAACAAAGATAGTATGCACAATAGGACCAGCCACAAAAGATGTAGAAGTTTTAAAAAATATGATGATTGCAGGAATGAATGTAGCAAGATTAAATTTCTCTCACGGCTCATTTGAAGATCAAGAAGTTTATTATAATGCGGTAATTCAAGCAAGAAAAGAAGTTGGATTACCAGTAGCTATACTTTTAGATACACAAGGACCTGAAATAAGAACAGGTAAATTAGTAGAAAATCCAGTAACTTTAAAAGCGGAAGAAACATTTACTTTAGTAAATGATGATATAATTGGAGATAATACAAAAACATCTATAACATATAAAGATTTATATAAAGATGTAGAGCAAGGTACAACAATATTAATAGATGATGGAAAGATTGAATTAGAAGTTCAAAAAATCGAAGGTAAAGATATTGTTTGTAAAGTAATGAATGGTGGAAACTTAGGAAATAGAAAAAGTATAAATGTTCCAGGTAGACATATTAATTTGCCAGCATTAAAAGAAAAAGATATAAAAGATTTAATAGATGGTTGTAAACATGATTTTGATTTTATAGCAGCATCTTTTATAAGAAGTGCTGATGATGTAAAAGCTATTCGTAAAGTACTAAAAGAAAATGGTGGAGAAAAAATTAAGATTATTTCTAAAATTGAAAGCCAAGAAGGTGTAGATAATTTAGATGAAATAATTGAAGAATCTGATGGTATTATGGTTGCTCGTGGAGATATGGGTGTTGAACTACCAATGGAATATGTTCCACTTGTACAAAAAAGAATAATTAAACAATGTAATAAGGCAGGAAAAATAGTTATAACTGCAACACAAATGTTAGAATCAATGACAGAAAATCCTCGTCCAACAAGAGCTGAGGTTTCAGATGTTGCAAATGCTATATATGATTTAACAGGAGCTATAATGCTTTCTGGAGAGAGTGCAATGGGAAAATATCCAGTACAATGTGTTGAAACAATGTCAAGAATAGCTCATGCAACAGAGGAAGCTATAAGTTATGATAAAAGAATTGCAAGAAGAAATCTAGATTTTGGAATGATGGATTATGAATTCTATTTAGATCATTCAATTTGTTCTGCTGCAAGACAAATGCATGCTAAAGCAATATTTGCATATACAGAAGCTGGAAATACACCTAGAATTATATCTAGTTTATTACCAAGTTGTCCAGTAATAGCTGTAACAAGAGATGAAAAAACATATAGACAATTATCAATTGTATCAGATGTTATTCCTTTACTAGTAAATGAAGAAGGAAAACCAAAAGAAATAATTGCAAAAGGAATTGAAAAAGCTAAAGCTCTTAATTTAGTTAAATCAGGAGATGTAATTGCAATTGCAGGAGGAGAAACAATTTTAGCAAATAATGATTCAAAAATGAATAGAACAATTGGAGGAGTAATATTTGCTTAAATGTAATTTAAATCGAAATATTACAAAAATATTACAAAAATATTACAATAAAGTTGCGAAAATATTACAAATATGGTATAATTAACTATACGAAGTGATTAGAAGGTGATTTGTATGGTAATTATTTATATATTGTATTTAGTAATTTTTATAGTAATTAGTTTATTTGCAATGATTTGCCTTAAAATTAAAGCAAGTGGTATGAATATTAAGGATTTCTTTGAATTTGTTTTGGCAATAAATGATTTAGACAATTTATATTTATATTCAAAGAAGAAAAGTAATATGACGAAAAGTGAACAGACTGTATTCTTAAAAGAGGCAGAAATATTATTCTCTAAATTTGAAAAAGTACCTTCAATAATTTGGGAAGATGAATATGAAAAATATGAAGAGGTATTAGAAACTTATAAAGATATAAGATTGCTAAATTGGTCAGAAATGGCAGTTTAATAATAAAAAATATTCTAAAGTACTAGAATTTGAAATGAGTCAAAACTATTATAAATGGTTTTGGCTCTATTTTTATATAATAGGAAAGTCAACATATAAGTACAATTTTGCTTGTGAGTAATATTTAAAATAATATATTATATTAAAAATAGATATTTCCTATTATATAAAAAAGGATATGCCAAAATATGGCACACAAAATTATTAAATAATAAAATTTATCAAGTCTATAAATTTGAATAGTACTTTTTTTTAGATTGCTTAATATAATAAAATAGATAATTTTTATAAAGGTGGTTATAATATGAAAATAAGATATTTTGATCATGCAGCAACAACTCCTGTAAGAGCTGAAGTTATAAAAGAGCTGATTCCATATTTAGGAGTTGAATATGGAAATCCATCTTCAATATATTCTATTCGGAAGAAAAAATAAGAAAGTTGTAGCAGAAGCAAGATTGAAAGTGGCAAAAGCTATTAATGCAAATAGTGATGAAATATATTTTACTTCATGCGGAAGTGAAAGTGATAATTTAGCAATAAAAGGTATAATGTTTGCTAATAAAGAAAAGGGAAGACATTTAATTACATCAAAAATAGAGCATCCAGCGGTTTTAAATACTTGTAAATGGCTAGAGAAAAATGGATATGAAGTAACATATCTAAATGTTGATAATAATGGAAAAATTAGTCTATCTGAACTTGAAAATGCAATCAGACCAGATACAGTTTTAATATCTATAATGTTTGCAAATAATGAAATTGGAACAATACAACCAATTAAACAAATTGCTAATATTGCAAAATCAAGAGGAATAATATTTCATACAGATGCAGTTCAAGCAGTTGGAAATGTGATAATTAATGTTAAAGATTTAAATATAGATGCTTTATCTATGTCTGGACATAAGATATATGGTCCAAAAGGAATAGGGGCTGTATATATAAAATCCGGAATAAAATTTGAAAGAATACAACATGGGGGGCATCAAGAGCAAAATAAAAGAGCTGGGACTGAAAATGTAGCAAGTATTGTCGGTATGGGAAAAGCCATAGAGCTAATTTATAAAGATTTTGATAATTATAATAATAAATTAAAAGAGCTTAGGGATTTTTATATATCTGAGATAGAAAGTAAAGTTCCGGATGTAAAACTTAATGGTGACAGATTTGATAGATTACCAGGAAATGCAAATATTTCATTTAAAGGAATTGATGCAGGACAATTATTATTAAATTTAGACGCTTACGGTATTTGTGCTTCTGCTGGCTCTGCTTGTACAGCGGGGTCTTTGGATCCTTCGCATGTACTTATTGCAATTGGTCTTAAAGAAGATTATGCACAGGGATCTTTACGAACAAGCTTTGGTTTAGATAATACAATAGAAGATGTTAAATTTTTAGTCGAAAAAATTAAAATTGGTGTTGAAAAATTACGTAGAGATAATTAAAAAAAATTAACTCATAGGTAAAATTGTAATAATTGTTAAAAAAATATTGTAATTGAATAATTTTTGTTATATAGTAAATATTAACCAGGGAGGTATATAAAGTGAAACCAAAAGAGGAATATTTATTCTATATGCAAAAATTTTTTGATTTAACAGAAAATATTAAAGACGAAGAATTAAAACAAAATCTTATAACAACAGTATTAAAAATTACAGAATCTTTATCTATAATTGCAAATTTTGATTTAGATAGTTTAAATAGTAAAGAAGAATAAAACTGGTAAAATTTATATGTGTAATTAAACCTATATAAGGTTATACTAAAAATAAACTTATTTAGGAGGATTTAATATGAGATTTTTTAAAGGTGTTTTAATAGGAACAATGTTAGCAGCTGGAACTGCAATTATTTATAAAGAAGGAATGTTTAATAGCAATAAATTAGTAAAAAAGGGAAAAAAATTAGTAAAAAAAATGGGAATAATGTAAAGATAATTGTCTATGATTTAAATCATAAATAGCAATATTTATATAAAAAAGAAAAGAGCTTAGCTCTTTTCTTTTTAGTATTTTTAATTATTCTTCGTTTTCGTCTTCTGCTCTAGGGAAAAATTCATCACATTTGCAATCTATTTTTTCTCCTTTTAAGCATTTTCCATGATGATGACATGTTGTGCAGATTTTAGAATGTTTTACTTTATTTGCCCAAATCTCTATTTCGTAAAACTTATTTGCACATAAAGGACCAAAAACAAATTGACCTTGTTTATCTGTAAATGTGTGTGTTACAGGTTTTCTTTCTTCTCTTTTTCCATCTTTATCAACCTCTATTAATTTTACAACAGCATCTTTTACTGGTTCATCATAACAATCTTTTATAATTCCATAGATGACAGATCTATTATCTTCTGGTAAGTGAATATCAACATCGAATTGTTTTCCTGCAGATATAAAACCATCAACTCCTACAACAGGACAGATATTTTTATCATATTCCATAATATATAACTCCTTTCAAATTTGTTTAGTAGTTTGTCTACCTAGTATATATTATGAAAAAAATATCTAATTGTGAAAAAAATAGAGCTATTTTGGAATATTTGGTATTGATTCAGGTAATAATAATCTTTCTGTACTTTGAATTTTCAAAGTTTTCCTAGACAATATATGTGATAATCTATATAAAAAAGCCCTAAAGTTACTATAATATTTTTTAAAATGTTGTAAATTAACAGTATAAATTAAATTATTATAAACCTTTTTACCATGTCTATCATATAAAATAAGGTAGTCCTCGGAATTAATTAAATGTACTAAATCTTGTTTTTGATAATAAGATGGTACGAATTTTCTATATGCTTGAGGACCATATATATTATATATTAAATTAAATTTCTGATAAGAATTTTTAAAAGTTACGTTTGTTTTAAATATTTTATTAAACATATATTCTTCGTATTCTATTTCAGCTAGAATATCGCGAACATCACTTGATATTTCATATTTTAAGATTTTGTCCATATAAAACCTCTTCTTTTGTCATATTTTTTCTAATTATATCACATAAAAAATTAATGTAAAATAGAAATTTAAAATAAAAAATTAATAATAATTTTTTATAAAAATTTGGTTAACCTATAATTAGGTGATATTTATGAAAAAATTAAAAAAAATTTGGATAATTTTATTTTTAGTAATTATATATGTTTATGTATGTAATATAACATTATTACCAGATAATATTATAATTTTTGAAGGTGAAGAGCTAAATTTTAGAACAATTGCAGGTGTAAATATTCGAAGAGCAAATAAACAAAGTCCTCAAATAATACAAGCATATAGTAAAATTGAAGATAATGATAATGTATATTCATCAGCTGGTAGTTTTGAAATCAATTTGGATTTATTTGGGACAATACCAGTAAAAGAAATTAATGTAAATGTTATAGAGCGAACCAAAATAATTCCTTGTGGAAATTTAATTGGAGTTAAAATGTATACTCCAGGAGTTTTGGTTGTTGGAATGTCAGAAATTGAGGGAAAAGATAATCAAAAATACAAACCATATCAGGATTCTGGAATTAAAGAAGGTGATATGATTATTGAAATAGATAATAAAAAAATAACAAATACAGATGAACTTATAAAAACAGTAAATTCTTGTGATGGAAAAAGCATAGAACTAAAATATGTAAGAGAAGATAAAACAAAAACAACAAGCATTTTACCAGTTGAGAATTCGTCAAATGAATATAAGATTGGTTTATGGGTAAGAGATGCAGCAGCAGGAGTTGGAACTTTAACTTTTTATGAACCATCTACCAAAAGTTTTGCAGCTTTGGGTCATGGAATAGTTGATATTGATACAGGTGGAATATTTAATATTGCAAATGGAGAATTAGTTTCAAGCAATTTATTATCAATAAAAAAAGGTGAGAAAAATAATCCTGGAGAAATTAAGGGAGCAATAGACTCTAATAGTGTAATTGGTCAGATTTATAAAAATACAAATTTTGGCGTATTTGGTAAAGTATCAAATGTTGGAAATATTGAATTTTCAGATAGTCAAGAATTAGATGTGGCTTTAAGAAGTGAGATTCATACAGGAGAAGCGGAAGTAATCTGCGAACTTGAAGAAGGTAAAAAAGAAAAATATAAAATACAAATTGAGAAGGTTTATACAAGTAATAATTATGATAATAAAAGCATGCTTATAAAAATAACAGATGAAAGACTATTAAATAAAACAGGTGGAATTATTCAAGGAATGAGTGGCTCTCCTATAATTCAAGATGGAAAATTTATAGGAGCTGTTACAAATGTATTGGTATCTGATCCTACAACCGGTTATGCAATATTTGGAGATTTGATGATAAAACAAATGAGAGCAACAACTTAATAAAGAAAATTAATATGCAATTTAATTTAGTAGAGCAGAATATGTGAATATATATCACTTCCTTTTAATATATATTCACATATCCTGCTTATTATAAATGAAAAAATTCTAGTAATAATGAATAGTAACTTTTATTTTTTGTTTTTTCCTCTGGAAATTTATTTGGTGTTGTGTTAATATCATGGTGTGGAAAAGGGATGGTTCCAAAATTTAAGATAATGGAGAAAAATATGAAGAAAAGAACATTGATAGAGATAATCTTAGGAAATGTAGGAGGGCTTCTTTTAGCTATTGGAATGTGCATGATTTTTATACCAAATTGGAATTTAAGTGCAACAGGGGTGGCTTTAACAATATTTGGAGGTATAAATTTGTTAGCAATTATACCTATACATATTAAAGGACCACATAAATCAAGAATTTATAACTGGAAAAGGATTATTTTAAAAATTATTGTAATTACAATTGCTTTAATAATAGGATATGGAATTGGCGAAATAATTGCAAGAAAAAATATGATATTAGGTGTGGTAATATGGGTAATAGGATTGATGATAAGTATATTGTCATATCCAACTTATGAATATTATAAAGTTGATAAAAAGAAATTATTAAAAACAGCTTTAGGTACTATAGGTAGTATTATGTTAGCAGTAGGTATGTCTATGACTTTTATAAGATACTGGAATTTGACACTGTATGGAACAATAATAGGTTTAATAGGTGCTGCTCTGTTAGTATTTTTCGTATATTTGAATAAAAAAAATAATGAAGAGTTTTATTACATAGATTTAAGATTCATAACACTTATAATTGTAGAGCTAATTGGAGGATTTTTAACTGTATTTGGAATTGTAAAAGTCTGTAGTGCAGATTTAAATCAAGATAATAGCATTTCTACTATAATAATAGGATTAATAACTTGTAGTATAGGTTTTTTAATATGTGCATTAAACATTCCAGAATATATATATTTAAAAACAAATAACTTATTTAATAAAAAAATAAAAATAAATTTAAAAAATAAAGAAAATAATTATTCATTATCTAATTTAGTAATATTATTTTTTATATATGGATTTATTGGTTGGATAATAGAATCTACATTTTTTGGGATTACAAATGGTAAATTTATTAATAGAGGTTTTTTGCATTTACCAATATTGCCAATTTATGGTTTTGGAGGAGTTGCAGTAACTTTTATATTTAGCAAAAATCAAAAAATGGTATTTATTAAAAGCTCATTAATAGTGTCTGTATTAGAATATTTAACATCATTTGTGTTAGAAAAAGTTTTTAATTTAAGATGGTGGGATTATAAAAATAATCCACTAAATATTAATGGAAGAATTTGTCTATTAAATTGTCTACTATTTGGACTTGGAGGATATGTAATTGCTAAATTTATATCTCCATATTTAAATATAAAACTAAATCAATCAAATAAAAAAGTCATAAATATTATAAATGTAATTTTTAGTATAATTACTTTAACTGATTTTATATATACAATTTTTCATCCTAATATAGGTATTGGGGTTACAATATAAGGTTTATTTCCTGTTATAATGTTAATTTTTTTTATAAATATGAGTATTTTCTTAAAATATGGGCAATATATGTTTAGGAAGTTTTATATAAAGATTTTATTTCTAAAAATTTCCAGTGTATTTATTTAAAAAATGCACATTATAATACTAGAAAAACAAATTTAGTTTTTTCTATGTATATTGTTTATTTTAAACAACAGGAGGTGAACTAATAATGGCAAACACAAATAACTATAAGAAAGTTGTTCCTGCTGCTAAAGATGCTTTAAATAAATTTAAATATGAAGTAGCTAGTGAAGTAGGTGTTAACTTAAAAGACGGATATAACGGTGATATATCAGCTAAAGATGCTGGTAAAATCGGTGGACAAATGGTTAGAAAAATGATACAACAAGCTGAAGATAACATGACAAAATAAGTTTGGTAATGTAATCTAATATTTGAACAATATAAGACAGGGATTTCTTTATGTTTTATGTTTGCTATAAATTAGTGAATATAGGCAGGGAGTTAATCCCTGCCTTAAAAATTCTATTGATTATATATTAATAATATGATACAATTTACTACATACAAAAAGGAGAGATATAATTAATGGAAAAATATATGTTTATGATATTAGGAATAGTTTTAGGAATAGGAATTGCATTATATGTATATGCTGTAAAAAGAGAGCGATATGCTAAATTAATTGCAAATGATAGAGAATGCTTTTCTACAAAAAAATTGGATATGGCATTGGATAATGCAGTTAGAAGAATGCAATTAGAGATGAAAGCATTAGGAAGAAAACTTACCGAAGAAGAAAAAAATGAAATAATTTTTAGTTTTCTAGAGCAAAGTAAAAGAAATGAGGTAGAAAATTAAAGAATACTAAATTAAGTATTGAAACTTTAATTTTAAAATGATATAATAACAACATCTTAATATTAAAAATGTTGATTAGGACATGATTAAATAAATGTATATACACAGAGAGCTTGGAAAAGGTGAGAGCCAAGTTATGAGAATATTTAATTCCTACCTATGAATGAAATAGTAAACTATTTCCGGTAAAAACCGTTAAAATATAAAAAGTTAAAAAGAGGATGGTACCGTGCAAAGCACGCCTTAAAACCATCTTCTTTTTGTTTTTATATAAACAAACATAAGGTAAAATCAACATGGAATTTTGAAAGGAGAGGATATAATGAAAAATAATGATTTTGTTAAAGAAATAACAAATATTGATGAGGATTTTGCACAATGGTACACAGATATTGTATTAAAAGCAGACTTAGCAGATTATACAGATACAAAAGGGTGTATAGCAATAAAACCATATGGTTATGCAATTTGGGAAAATATACAAAAATATACAGATGAAAAATTTAAAGATACTGGAGTTGAAAATACATATTTTCCAGTATTAATTCCAGAAAGTTTATTACAAAAAGAAAAAGACCATGTAGAAGGATTTGCTCCAGAAGTAGCTTGGGTAACAGAAGCTGGTGGTGAAAAGCTTGATGAAAAACTATGTATTCGTCCAACATCAGAAACTATAATATCTACAATGTATTCAAAATGGCTTAGCTCTTGGAGAGATTTACCATATTTATATAACCAATGGTGTAATGTTTTAAGATGGGAAAAAGAAACACGTCCATTTTTAAGATCAAGAGAATTTTTATGGCAAGAGGGACATACAATTCATGAAACCGCAGAAGAAGCAAAAGAAAGAACTTTGCAAATGCTTAATATATATGCAGATGTAGTAGAAAATTTATTGGCAATTCCAGTAATAAAAGGAATAAAAACTGAAAAAGAAAAGTTTGCAGGAGCTGAGGCAACATATACAATTGAAACTATGATGTATGATGGAAAAGCCTTACAATCAGCAACATCACACTATTTTGGTCAAAACTTTACAAAGCCATTTAATGTAAAATTCCAAAATAGAGAAGGAAAAGAAGAATATGCATATCAAACATCTTGGGGAAGCTCTACAAGAATGATAGGAGCTTTAATAATGGCTCATGGAGATAATAGAGGACTAAAATTGCCACCAAAAGTTGCTCCAACTCAAGTTGTAGTTGTTCCTGTAGCAATGCACAAAGATGGTGTAAAGGAAAAAGCTAAAGAGCTATATGAAAATCTAAAAGAAAACTTTAGAGCAAAACTAGATGTAAGAGAGCAATATTCACCAGGTTATAAATTTAATGACTGGGAAATGAGAGGTGTACCAATAAGAATTGAAATTGGTCCAAGAGATATAGAAAATGGTGTTTGTGTTTTAGTAAGAAGAGATACTGCTGAGAAATGCACTGTTAACTTATCTGAAATAAACGAAAAAGTAGCTGAAATGCTTGAAGATATACAAAAAAATATGTACGAAATGTGCAAAAAAAGAATGGAAGAAAAAACATCTATTGCATATACATTAGATGAATTCGTTGAAAAAATAAATTCAAATCAAGGATTTATAAAAACAATGTGGTGCGGAAATGTTGAATGTGAAGAAAAAATAAAAGAGCTAACAGCAGCCAAATCAAGATGTATGCCATTTGAACAAGAAAAATTATCAGATGTATGTGTATGTTGTGGGAAAAAGGCAGATAAAATGGTCGTTTGGGGAAGACAATACTAATATCGGTTAAAAATCATATTAAACAATATAAAAAGGATGTAGAATTATAAGATGTTTTGCATTTTTATATATTATTTTGTAAAATAGAGCTAAAAAACGTAAATTTATAAAATAATAAATATAGAATGATTAAATAAATATTATTGATAAAAATTGTATGATGTGTTAGACTATCATCAATAAATTTTAAGGAGTTAATAAATGTATATTTTTATAATAATAATTTTAATATTATTAAACGCATTTTTTGCAGCATCTGAGATTGCGTTTATTTCACTGAATGATGCGAAAATAGATATTCAAGCAAAAGAAGGAAATAAAAAAGCTAAAAAAATAAAATCTATGCTTGTAAACCCAAGTAAATTTTTGGCTACAATTCAAATAGGTATAACTTTGGCTGGTTTTTTATCAAGTGCATTTGCATCAGAAAGCTTTGCTAGTGAATTATCACCAATATTACATGATTGGATTCCAGCTGTAAGTTTAAATGCATGGAATAATATATCAATTATAGTAATAACAATTATTTTATCTTATTTTACACTTATTTTTGGAGAGCTAGTACCAAAAAGACTTGCTATGAAAAATAGTGAAAAAATTGCATTTGGAACTATAGGAATAATAAAAGCAATATCAGTTGTTACAGCACCATTTGTTAAATTTTTAACATTTTCAACAAATGTAGTTTCTAAAATATTTGGCGTTTCAGAAAATGATGAAAAGACAGTAACTGAAGAAGAAATTAGAATGATGGTTGATGTCGGTGAAGAAAAAGGAACTATTGAAAAAGATGAAAAGAACATGATAAATAATGTTTTTGAGTTTAATGACAAGGTTGTTTCTGAAATAATGATACCAAGAACAGAGATTTTTGCTTTAAATGCAGATTTAACTATTAGTGAAGCAATTAATAAAATTTCTGCAGAAAATGCAACACATAGTAGAATACCTGTTTATGTAAATACAATTGATGATATAATAGGATTTGTTCATATAAAAGAAATTGTATTTTCAAATAAATCATCAGATATGAAAATAAAAGAGCTAATAAAAGAGCCATTTTTTGTGCCAGAAACAAAACCAATTAATGATTTATTTGAAGAGCTGAGAAAAAACAGAAAACAAATTGCTTTTATTATTGATGAATATGGTGGAACTTCTGGAATTGTAACAATGGAAGATATATTAGAGGAAATTGTTGGAGAAATATATGATGAATATGATGAAGTTAAAGATTTATTTGAACAGGTAGATGAAAACACTTATATTATTGATGGTGAAATGGCAATTTATGATGTTGAAGATTTATTAGACATAGAAATTGAAGATGGTGATTATGATACAATATCAGGATTTATTGTGGAAAGATTAGGAAAAGTTCCAACAGATCAAGATAAAGGTAAAATAATCGAAACTGATGATGTTGTTTATAAAATTGAGTCTGTTAAAGATAAACATATAGCAAAAGTAAAAGCTTGTAAAACAAATAAAGTTGAAGATGAAAAAAAGGAAGAAAAATAAATTATTGACAAAATCAGTTTTGTTTGTTAATATTGTAAACATAATAATTATAGAAAGAAGTGATTAAAAATGGTAAGATTTATGCGTAAAGGTAAGGTTAATAAGACTAAATAATAGGCTGACACATGTATTTTTACTTGTAGAGGTCTATAAAACTAACAGGTAAAAATCACATTTTCTATATAATGTACGGAATAAAGGTAGTGGATTTTTTTGTCTGCTACCTTTAAGTTGTTTTATATAGTAGAAATCTAAAAGGAGGGGAAGATTTGAAGGATATTATTAAAAGGCTTTTTAAAAAATATAAGTGGCTGGTTATCATTGAAGTATTGTTTATTATAATTAATGTATATTTGGTAGCTATTCCATCTAGAATAGTAGGTAATTTAATAAATTATTTATATGATATTGATGTAAATAAAGAGCTTATAATACAATCAGTAATTAAATTATTGGTTGTTTGTACAGGTTTTATGCTGACTAGAGTTATTTGGAAAAGTATAGAAGTAAAATTAGAATTTGCAACAACAAAAGATTTAAAAGATGAAATGTTTTCGAAAATGTTAAAATCTAAAATAGAAAGTTTAGAAGAAATCAAAAATGGTAAGATAATGTCATTTTTTGTAAGTGATACACAGAAAGTTTCAAAGATTTCTTCAAGAATGATTTCTTCATTATCAAGAATTGCTCTTAATTTTATTATTGTTGGTTATTTAATGTTTAAATCATCTAATATAAAGTTGACAGTTATTGCATTAATTCCGATATTGATAACTGTAATAATAATAATTTTACTAAAAAATAAAATTAGTGAAAGTTATATAAATGCACAAAAAAGCTTTACAGAATTATCTGAATATGTTCAAGAAAGTACTGATAGCATTAGAACTACAAAGGCTTTTGTTGGAGAAGATTTTAAAATAAAAGAGTTTAGAATAAAAAATAGTGAAGTAAAAGAAAATAACTTAAAAGTTGTTAAATTTCAAAATTTGTTAGATATTTTCATAAATGTAGGTTTTGGAATTGCATATGCAATCACATTACTTTATGGATCTAATTTGGTAATAAATGGAACAATAACAATTGGTGATTTAGTTGCATTTAACGGATATTTGGGAATTTTAAGTATGCCAGTAAATTGGTTACCTTGGGTTTTAATTAAATATAAAAAATCAAAAGTTTCATTAAAAAGATTGGAGGAATTAGTTAATCTTCCAGAAGAGCAAATTGAAATTATAGATAATAAAAAATATGGAGAGCTTAAAGGAAATATAGAGATTAAAAATCTTACATATAATTATCCAGGTTATATAGAGCGTGTTCTTGAAAATATAAGTATTAATATAAAACCGGGTGAATCTCTAGGTATAATAGGTGTTATAGGAAGTGGAAAAACCACATTAATGAATTTATTATTAAAATTATATGATGTTGAAAGAGGAAAAATATTTATTGATGGTGTTGATATTAATGATATTCCTACTAAAAAGATAAGAGATAATATATGTTATATAACACAAGATAATTTCCTATTTTCGGCTACTTTGAAGGAAAATATCAATTTATTTAAAGATAATTATAAGGATTCAGAGATTGAAGATAGTACTAAAAAGGCAATGATTTATGAAGAAATTTCTGAGATGGAGGAAGGAATTCATACTGTAATAGGTGAAAAAGGTATTGATCTTTCAGGTGGTCAAAAGCAAAGAGTTGTAATTTCGAGAGCTTTTCTGAATAAAAGCAATATTGTAATTTTTGATGATACATTTTCAGCTTTGGATAATAGAACAGAGCAACATGTTTTAAATAATATAAAGGAGCTAACTAAAGATAAAACTTGTATAATAATATCAAATAGAATATCTGATATAAAAGATTGTGATAAAATAGTTGTTTTACAGCAAGGTGAAATTATTGAAAGTGGAAATCATGAATCTTTATTAAATGAAAAAGGGAAATATTATGAATTTTTTGAAAATCAGGCACATAAAACTAAATTTTCAGTACTAGATTAATCAAAAAGAAATTATAGAGGGGAGGATATATGAAGTCAAAAACAATTAAAAGATTTAGTAAAATGATAAAACCATATAAAAAGACTATATTTATTGTTACTCTTATGGCTTTATTTATAGATGTATGCGAACTAATAAAACCATTATTTGTAAAAGAAATTATGGAAAAATATTTGCCTAATAATGTGTTTGTTCAAAATGGAATAACAATAGGAATGATATTTATGGCATATATTACTATTGTTTTATTGGAAAATATAGTAGATTATGTTAATAGAGCTGTTACTAGTAAGATGGGAGAAGGTGTTGTATATAAATTAAGAGAAAAATTATATGATTATATTGAAAAATCAAACATTTCTTTTCATGACAAGACACCTTCTGGCAAATTGTTTGTTCGAGTTGTTAATGATACAGAAGATGTTTATGCACTTTTTAGTGATGTTATTACAACTTTTCCAAAGGATATTATGATTATAATTGCCTTACTGGCTGTAATGATTTATATAAGCATACAGTTATCAGTAGTAAATTTAATTATAGTTCCACTATTGTTAATTTTTACAATAACTATTACAAAGGCTTTGAATAAAATTTTCGCTAAAATGAAAGAGGTTAGAACTGTATTAAATACATTCTTGGCTGAGTCAATATATGGAATTAAATTAATAAAAATATTTAATAGACAAAAGGAAAAACAAGATGAATGTGAAAAATATACAACCAAAAACAAAGATGCATCTAAGGGATTAGGTATACTTTTGGGAATATTGCCGGCATTAATGGATTTATTAAAAAATCTTGGAACTGCATTAGTTGTAATATTCTGTGTAAATAGATGGTTTGGAATTGATTTAAATCCAAGTGTAATATACTTATTTATATCATATTTAAATAAAATATTTGATCCTATAGAAAGAATTATAGAAAATATGGAAGTTGTGGAAGATGCTATGAGCTCTATAGATAAAATTTATGAAATTTTAGAGCATCAAGAATATTTAGAAGATACAACTTCAGGAATTGAACTTACTAATATAAAAGGTAAAATTGAATTTAAAAATGTATGGTTTGCATATGATGATGAAAATTGGATATTAAAAGATGTAAGTTTTACAATTAATCCGGGAGAAAGCATTGCTTTAGTTGGAAAAACTGGATCTGGGAAAACAACCATAACAAATTTGATTAATAGATTTTATACTGTTCAAAAAGGTGAAATTTTATTAGATGGTGTTAATATAAATGATATTAATTTGAAATCTCTAAGAAATAGTATTGGAACTATCTTACAGGATCCTTTTATTTATTCTAGGAGCATTAGAAATAATATTAAATTATATTCTGATATATCTGATGATAAAATTGAAGAAGCGGTAGAATTGGCTTCTGCTTCAGACTTTGTTGATTCATTGGAAAATGGAATTGATGAGATTGCAGCGGAAAGAGGTTCAACGTATTCAGCTGGACAGAAACAATTGATTGCATTTACAAGAATTTTTGCAAAGAATCCTGCAATATTTATATTAGATGAAGCTACAGCTAATATTGATACAAAAACAGAAGAGCTAATACAAAGATCTGTTGATAAAATTTCCTCAGAAAAGACATCAATATTTATTGCTCATAGATTATCAACAATTGTTAATGTTGATAAAATCTTTGTATTAAATAAAGGGAGAATTATAGAAGAGGGAAATCACCAGTCTTTAATAGAGCAAAATGGATATTATGCTAATTTGTATAATGCATATTATAATAGTTTGGTTTAATTTGTTTTTTTGCCGGACATGTGGATATATATATTTAAAATGCATGACTTGCTGGTCGCCCGTACAAAGTAGTGTAAGGGTTGTAGTGCCCTCGCTTTAGTTTTGTGATATTAAGATTTTTGCTAAATGCTCCCAAGCTGCACGTTAGTTATTTGAATGTAATGTTTTTATTAGGCCGGATATGTGAATATATATATTAAAAATGCGTGACTTGCTGGTCGCCCTTACAGAGTCGTGTGAGAGCTGTAGTGCCCTCATTTGAGTTTTGTGATATTAAGATGTTTTCTAAAAGCTCCCAAGCTGCGCGTCACTTTTTTTAATATATATATTCACATATCCTACTCTATTAAATTTAATTGGTTATTAATTTTGTGGTATTGTAATTTTTCTTATTAAATATATGTATATAATGTAGTTAAAAGATATGTGGTGGTGAATAGTAACGAATTTCACTGTAAATTTAGCAGGTCTAAGACATGAAAAATTTTTTTCATGTCTTAAATCTATTGCAATAACTGCTTAAGAGAGATTTGAAATATCA
>CAKPRA010000017.1 GCA_934180065.1 uncultured Clostridia bacterium
CGGAATTTTGATTGCGATCAAAAATTCCGTTTTTTCTTTTGCCTATTTTTTTCTCTAACTTTAAGGGAAAATTACTGGTACATATAGTGTACTCAAGTTTGTGTCAAGTAAAAGTAGGCAATTTTTTTCTATTTTAACCTAGTTACTTTTATTTTTTTGGCATTCAAATTATATCACATTTTTTATTATTTCTACATATTAACATAATTCTGAAATAATCTCTTGTGCGTCAACTTATTATGTTTCTTGCTTGTAAAAATAGAGAGCAAACCTAATAATATTTACATTTTTAAATATCTAAGATTTGCTTTCTATTTGAATATTCAGTTTTATTATTTTAAATACTAAATCTTAAAGTTTTTTCATAATCATTAAAATTTAATTTACTATATAAATTTAAAGCTGTTTTATTATTTTCTAATACATTAATCATTATATATTTTACATTTTTATTCCTGCACCATTGTTTTGCTTTATTTATTAAAGCTGTTGCAATACCTTTTTTACGATATTCTTCTAAAACATATAAACCATCAATTAATGCTTCTAAATTATTTGTTGGCCCATTTTCACCAGTATTAATTTTACAATATATATAACCTACTATTTCTTCGTTTTCTTTTGCAACGTACAATACATTATTTTCCATATTGTACAAATTTTCAAACCAATTATTAACAATATAATTTTTATTTATATTTTCATTATATTTTGCTTCATTCTCAATTAATAAAGTTAATAATTCATTACACTTCCTTGCATCTTCTAAATTATCTACCTTTACAATTATCATTAGCTCCTCCCTATATATTAGCTCTATTATATTATTGATATTACTTCAATCCCATTTTTCTTGAATAGCTCTGCAGTTACTCCATCTCCCTCAATTATTGTATGTGAAAAGGTTCCATCATATATTTCTTTACTTCCACATGATGGACTTCTTAATTTTAGCAATGCCTTTTTTACATCATATTTTTGAGCTAAAAATAAACATTCTCTAGCTCCTTTTTCATATTGCTCTGTAACATCTTTCCCCTCTTTATTAATTACCCTATCTGCTTGTCGCTCTGATGGAGTACGAGGAGTTGGTAGCCCTCCCATAATTTCCGGACATATAGGAATAACTTCATAATTCTTTAAAAACTCTTCAACTTCTTTTGAATAATTGTTTCCACCATCATATCTACAATTCAATCCTAATAAACATGAACTAACTAATATTTTTTCTTTATTAACACTATTCATTATGCTCTCCTTTTTATTAATACTAAAATCTATCTTTACAGTTTACTAATGCAAATATACTTTATTATTTTTTATACTTTTTGTCAATGCTAAAAAAATCACTTATAATTTACGTTAATATTTGGTTAACATTTTTTTGGATTTTTTTTTAAATATGAGTTGATTTATCCTTATTTTAATGGTATAATAGAGATTATATTACTGAAAGGAGTTACATAATAATGTACCAGGAAAGCATCGCAAACATTGAAAGAAACGACCTGTTTAAGATTCCTGTAGGATTACTTCGGTCAGATGACGGAATGCTGTTTTTCTATTCAGAAAAGCAACTTCACGAAATTTTAGCCAGAGAAATATGTGCAGATCTTAATAAGGATTTCCAGAAAGAAGGATATATATCTGCTGTAGACTTCTTATTGGAAAAAGAAGGATTCATCAAGTTATCAAACTATGGTGAAGGAAAGCATTTTCGTTGCGTTACTGCCTATAACAAGGCTATGAACCAAAAATCCGTAAAGGAATGGTTCGAAATAATTACATCAAGTCTTAATCTCAGACCCGATGTATATTGAACACAATGTTTAGCGTCACACGTTTTTTCGTGTGACGCTTTTTCATTTATATTAATTTTTCCTGTTATAGAGCATATTGTTCCTCTTTTATTCAATTACAATATTATCATCTTTAGCAGTTATTTTAGCTTCATTACCCATTGTTATCTTTCCATCAAGAATTGCTTCTGCAATTTTATCCTCAACCATATTTTGTATAGCTCTACGCAAAGGTCTTGCTCCATAATTATCATCAACACCAGTTTTAGCAATTAATTCTTTTGCTTTATCATCAATAATAACTTTAATATTTTGCTCACTTAATCTTTTTTCAACTTTATTCAACATTATATCAATAATCTTTTTAATATCATTATTAGTAAGCTTATGGAAAACAATAGTTTCGTCAATACGATTTAAAAATTCTGGTTTAAACTGTCTTTTTAGCTCTGCCATAACTTCTTTTTTACTATTTTCATAGTCTATTTTTTTAGATTTTTCTTTATCTGTACCCCCATCAAATCCAAGTGATTTTTTATCTGACAATAATCTGGCACCAACATTGGATGTCATAATAATAACAGTATTTTTGAAATTTACAGTTCTTCCTGTACTATCTGTCAATCTTCCATCATCTAATATTTGTAAAAGCATATTCATAACATCAGGATGTGCTTTTTCAATCTCATCAAATAATATTACAGAATATGGTTTTCTTCTAACCTTTTCTGTTAATTGACCCGCTTCATCAAATCCAACATATCCTGGAGGTGCACCAATTAATTTAGCAACACTGTGTGATTCCATATATTCAGACATATCAATTCTAATCATTGCATCTTCGCTACCAAATAATGTTTCAGCTAAAGCCTTTGAAAGCTCAGTTTTACCAACACCAGTTTGACCTAAGAATAAAAATGAACCAATTGGTCTATTTGGATCTTTAAGACCTAATCTGCCTCTTCTTATTGCTTTAGCAACTGCAGAAACTGCTTCATCTTGACCTATAACCCTTTCGTGAAGTGCTTGCTCTAGATTTTTCAATTTATCATTTTCGTCTTGAGTCAATCTTTTAACAGGAATATTAGTCCAACTTGAAATAACTTCAGCAATATCATCCTCTTTTAAAACTGTAACAGATTTACTATTTTTATTTTCCCATTTTTTCTTCTCTTTTTCTAATTTTTCTTTTGTTTCATGTTCCTTATCTCTCAAACTTGCTGCTTTTTCAAAATTCTGTGATCTAATAGCTTCGTCTTTTTCTTTTGATAAGTTTTCAAGCTCTTCTTCAATTTTTTTAACATTATCTGGAATAGTATATGTTTTCATTTTTAATCTTGAAGCTGCTTCATCAATTAAATCTATAGCTTTATCTGGTAAAAATCTATCTGTAATATATCTAACTGATAATTTAACAGCAGCATCTATTGCTTCATCTGTAATTTGAACATTATGATGAGCTTCATATTTATCTCTAATTCCTTTTAAGATTTTAATAGTATCTTCTGAAGATGGCTCTGTAACAGTAACAGGGCTAAATCTACGCTCTAAAGCACTATCTTTTTCAATATATTTTCTATATTCATTTAAAGTTGTAGCACCAACTAATTGAATTTCACCTCTTGCAAGTAATGGCTTTAAAATATTTGCAGCATCAACAGCACCTTCTGCAGATCCGGCACCCACTATAGTATGAATTTCATCAATAAATAAAATTACATCTCCAGCTTTTTTAACTTCATTTAGACATTTCTTTATACGCTCTTCAAAATCACCTCTATATTTTGCACCAGCTACCATACTTGAAATATCTAAAGTTACAACTCTTTTACCTTTCAACATTTCAGGGACATCATCCGCAACAATCTTTTCAGCTAATCCTTCTACAACAGCAGTTTTACCAACACCCGGTTCACCTATTAAACAAGGATTATTTTTTGTTCTTCTAGATAAAATTTGAATAACTCTATCAATCTCATTTTTTCTACCTATTACAGGGTCAAGTTTTCCATCTTGAGCTTGTTTTGTTAAATCGGTTCCGAATTGATTTAATGTTTGTGTTGAATTATAACTGTTTTTAGATTTGTATCCATTTTTAGATGCTCTTGTTTCCCCATCATCACCCTCTTTAAGAACTTTCACAAGCTCATTATAAAGTTTTTGAGGATTAACTCCTGAATCCATCATAATTCTAACAGCAACACTATCTCCTTCAACCATTATACCAATCAATAAATGCTCAGTACCTATAGATTCACTTCCCATTTTCTTCGCTTCAATAAAAGCATTCTCTATAACTCTTTTAGTTCTAGGTGTAAAACCTGATGGTTCATCAATACTACCTTCTGATTTTCCAATAAGTTCCTCTATTTCTTCAAGAACATTTTCAGAAGTTAAACCTTGATTTTGTAATACTTTACTAGCAACACCAGTACCTTCTTCAACTAAACCATAAAGCAAATGCTCTGTTCCTATATAATCATGCCCTAAACTAGCAGCAATATCACTTGCTATATTAATCGCTTTTTCAGCTTTATTTGTAAACTTATACATCATTAAACATCCCTCCTAACAAAATAATTTATATTTATTGCTCAGCAACTATTTTTTTAATAACTTCACAACGTTTTATATCACGGTCATAAGCACTAAGCTCATTTCCAACAAACTTTTGCAAATTACCTGGTTGAGTGTATATTTCTAACTTTTTAACTTTACTATCATCAAGCTCAGAAATAATTCCCATATCAGTTCCTAACTTCACATCTGAAATAAGATTTCTGCACTCATCAGAGCTAAGCTTTCTACTATTAACCAAAACTCCATAAGCTCTATAAACCCTATCTTCAAGTTCAATAGCTTTTTTAGTTAGATTTTTTCTTGCTAAACGCTCTTGCTCAATAATTTTATCTGTTATTGACTTAACATTTTTCATAATTTCTTTTTCAGTTAAACCTAATGATTGATTATTAAAAATTTGATAAACGTCCCCTTTGCTTTCAGTACCTTCACCATAAATGCCTCTAATATTCATACCAAAATTGTTTACGGCTCTTAACACTTTTGCAATATTACCAGTTAAAGTAAGGCCTGGTAAATGCACCATTATTGAAATTCTAAGACCTGTACCTACATTAGTTGGACAAGCAGTTAAATAACCATAATTTTTATTATAAGCATACCCCACTAATTCACTTAACTTATCATCTATCTCAGTAATTAAGCCCACTAAGTTTTCAAGCTCCAATCCACTGCTAAAAACTTGAATACGAAGATGATCTTCTTCATTAACCATAATACAAATATTTTCATCATCATTTATCAAAATAGCTTGATTCTGTTTATTATTCATTGCAAAATCCGGACTTATTAAATGTTTTTCCATTAAACTAATTTTAGTTATATCATCAATATTATCCATTTTACAAAATTTTAAACCATATCCTAAACTAGGCGTAATTTCCTCGATTTTTTCAAAAACTAATTTAGACTCATCTTTAACGAATTTATTAGGAAAATTAAATTCTGCTAGATTCCTTGCAAGTCTTGCTCTAGAGCTTATTACAATATCTGAATCCTTTCCATTTTGTAAATACCAATTTGACATATTCAAAACTTCCTTTCATATTATTTTATTATTCATTTTCATTTTTACTATCTTGAACTTTTTTTATTTCATCTCTGAACTTAGCAGCATCTTCATAACGTTCCTCTTTAATAGCTAGTTGTAAATCTTTATTAAGTTTATTAATTTGCTCTTGTTTTTTATCTATTTTCTTATTATCTGAATCAACCAAATCTTTAACATTATGTGAAGATTTATCTGCAATTCTCTTTGGAGCCCTACCTCTATGCTTAGCAGATCCATGTAAATTCTTCAATACAGCATCTATTTTATTTGAAAAAGCATCATAACATTCCTCACATCCAAACTTACCATTTTGAGCAAATTCATCATATGTTAAACCACATTTAGGACATTTTGTAAGTCCAGATTTAGCAAAACTTGGAAGTAATGCATCATCTTCAAAAAAGTCACTTAAAAAATTTGAAAAATTAATTGGCATATTAAAATCAATATCTTCAATTCCTAGCTTTTTAGCACACTCCTCACACAATCTATATTCTGTTTTCTCGCCATTAATAATACGTGTATAGCGAACACTAGCTTCATTTTTACCACAATTTGAACATAACATTATAAACCAACCTCCTTAAACTAAATTAATTAACATGTTCTTAAAAATACTAGCTCTTAATGAATCTCTATATTCATTTGGAATAATTAAAACATTATCACTAGTAGCAACTTTTAATAATTTTGCTTGCTCTTCTGTTATTACTTTATATGAAAGCAAATTGCTAATGAAAATGCCAACTTCTTGTGAAGTTATTTTATCTCCTAATCCAGCTATAATATGCATGATATAGTTACTTTTTGTAATATTAATTTTTTTAATTGTAATATGGCCTCCACCACCACGTTTACTTTCTACATAATATCCCTGTGCAGGCTGAAATCTTGTAGAAATAACATAATTAATTTGTGAAGGAACACAATTAAACTGCTCAGCTAAGTCATTTCTTTGTATTTCAATATAATCGCTTTCATCAAACATATCTTTTATAAATTCCTCTATCATATCAGACATTCTCATATTGCAAATCCTCCTTTCTTGACTTTGACTTTCTTTGACCTTTCGTATTATATTATACTACCCATTTTTCAAAAGTCAATACTTTTTTAAAAAAATTTGACCTTTTTTGACCTTTACGCAAAAAAATAAAATCAAAATTGAAATAACAACTTTAATTTTATACAGAGCAGGAAATGTGAATATATATATTAAAAGAAGTGACGCGCAGCTTGGGAGCTTTTAGATAATATACTAATATCACAAAACTAAAACGAGGGCTCTACTGCTCTCACACTACTTTGTACGGGCGACCAGCAAGTCACGCATTTTTAATATATATATTCACATATCCGGACCTATTACAATAATTTATATAAAAAAGCACGTGCAGCTTGGGAGCTTTTAGAATACATCTTAATACCACCCAAACTCAAATGAGGGCTCTACCTCTCTCACACCACTTTGTATGGGCGACCAGCAAGTCACGCATTTTTAATATATATATTCACATATCCGGACCTATTATGATAACTTTAATATATATATTCACACATCAAGACCTATTACAATAGTTTATATAAAAAAGCACATTCAAACCTCGTAATTTTTCTTAAATATCCCCTTAATTTTATTAATAATTTTTCTAATAAAATTCTCCTTCTTATTATTTATCTCAACTGGTAGATGCTCATTATCCATCTTTCCCGAATTAATAGTCTTAGTAGAGCTCTTCTTCTCAAAAATATTATCAACACTATATTTTTCCTCTTTAGCTTGCTCTTCCCTTATTGTATTTTGTTTTAAAATCTCATCTATAATTCCTCTTTGCTTTTCATTTGCAAAATAATTCATATAAATAGCAATAATTACAGTATTTGCCTCTTCTGAAATCTTTTGTTTGTCTACAGTTACAGTTTTGTCATACTCATATTTATAATTCTTGTCTTTATTGCTTTCATAAAATTGAATCTCCGTTTTTGGAATTCGCTCTAATTCATCTTCTGGAAGATGTTTTAATATCTCTAATACTTCAGTATATGCTTTTGCATATTTTTTCTCCATAAGTACGCCTCCAATTAATTCTTCTTTTGTATATTTTAATGTATTAATTTTTCTGAAACATCATTATCAACTTCATCTATTTCTAAATTTGATCTTAATTTCATATATTGGTATAAATTATTTGACGTTATTCCAGATCTTAAAGCATTTTTCATTAATTCCTTAAACATTTTATTCTTATCTAGATTTTCTTCTAAATTATTCATTTTATCCTCCGTAATCCAATATACACTAATTAATAGTTTTATGTATATCATTATTTATAGTAATCATTTGATTATCCATTTGATTAATAATCTTAGCACATTTAACAAGCTCATTTGATACTTTTTTACTAATTTTATTATTAGTCTTATATTTCAAATCATGTTCCAAACTAGCCCAGAAATCCATAGCCATAGTTCTAATTTGTATTTCTGATTTCACAGGAATAATCTGTTTCATAAATGGTACTGGAACTTCTACAATTAAATGATAACTTGAATATCCGCTTTTTTTAGGTTTTGTAACATAATCCTTTTCTGATATAATATTCAAATCAGGCATATTTTTCAATACATCCACAATAGTAAAAATATCATCTTTAAAAGAGCATATCACTCTAAGTCCAGCTATATCATTAATATTTTCTACTAAATTTCTATATGTTAAATCACAATTCTTACTTTCAAGTTTTTTTATTATACTTTCAGGTTTCTTAATTCTTGACATTGTATGATCAATTACAGACATACCATAAAAAAATTCAAATTCATCTTTAAGTATTTCCATTTTTGTTTCAAGTTGTTTTAAAGCTGCTGAATATACAAACATTAATTTATTGAAATTTTCATCTGATGAATTAATTTTTTCTGAGGATTCTAAGAAATTATCTATTTTTAACAAGCTATTTCTCTCTTTATTTTTCATATATATATTCCTCCTTTGCATACTGTCATTCTATAATATAATTATTACTTTTCTATTATATTTCTGTAAATTTTCTGTGTCTTATGTAATGTATGCAAAAAAAATTAAAGTATAATATTATCTATTATATTAATATTATAACTTTAGGCTCTTTAATTAACAAGCATTTTTATATTAAATTATAAGAATTTTATACATTTTCATTATAATCTTCTTAATTAACTAAAAATTTCTACAATAATAATAAAATAATAATAAATTTATCTTCTAAAATTAGTTATATAAGCTTTCTTTATATAAAATCTTTTATAATCAACGGTTTCATTATTTTATGTTCACTTATTTTTTATCCGATGAGTTGTGGATAATGTGGATAAGTCTGTGAATAATTGTTTTTATTGATTTATACAAAGAAAGTTATACACATACTTTTCCACACATATATACAATTCTTTTTTATTATTTATTATGTGTACTTTTTATTTATTCTCTTTACAAACATATATTCATAATTATTTTTATTTATATAATTATGTATTTTATAATTTACTAAAAAAATAAACTAATCCTATTACTTCAACTATTAGAATTAGAGGAAATAATATTCGAAATTTTGCTTTTTTAGTTTTATGATGAAAAACTATCATTCCCAAAATTCCACCTATTCCCCCACCAAAAAAAACTAATGTAAATAATGTTGCTTCTTGAACCCTCCAAGATCCATTTTTAGCTTTTAACTTATCTAATCCCATTACCAAAAAAGTAATAATATTAATAACAATTAAATATATGACAAATCCTTTTATTGGAAAAGTCTTATTAAAATCAATATCTCCCATATAAAACTCCTTCTACAATTTATTAAAAAATGAACTTAATAATATTTGCATTGCTCAAAATATTCTTAAGTCCACTTCTATCTACTTATTTTTTTACATACTATCAAAAATACTTAACTGATTACTTTGGCTCATACCATTTAAACAACCAGTAGATTTTAGTACATCAATTGCTTTATCTCCAATTTTAGCTCTTATTTTTAAATCATTTATAGACATAAATTTTCCATCTCTTCTTGCAGCATCTAAGCTTAATGCTGCAACAGTTCCAAAACCTGGAATTTTATTAAAAGGTGGTCTTACACCGTCATTTTCCACTAAGAAATTAGTAGGATGAGATTTGTATAAATCTACAGGTAAAAACTTTAACTCTCTTTCATAAAACTCAATTATTAGCTCTAAAACAGAATACATATCCTGATCAGTTTTAGTTGCTGTATTTCCTTTTAACTCAATTTCCTTCATTTTATTCTTAGCTCTTTCTTCACCATTACACATAACATCAGCATCAAAACCATCAGCTCTAATTGTAAAATATGCAGCATAGTATGCTTTAGGAATATGTACTTTAAACCACGCAATTCTAAAAGCATTTGTAACATAAGCAGCAGCGTGAGCTTTTGGAAACATGTATTTAATTTTCAAACAAGATTTTATGTACCAGTCTGGAACACCGTGTTCAATCATCATCTGCTTATATTCTTCCCATTTAGGCTCTTTACCTTTGGCAACTTTACCTTTACGAACAGCTTCCATAATTTTAAACGCATGATTAGGATCAAGCCCCATCTTAATCAAATAAATCATAATATCATCACGACAACAAATAGAATTTTGAAGAGTTGTTGTACCGTCTTCAATAAGAGTTTGGGCATTTCCAAGCCAAACATCAGTACCATGTGATAATCCAGAAATTCTTATCAATTCATCAAAAGTGGTAGGTTTTGTGTCAACCAGCATTCCTCTAACAAACTTAGTTCCAAATTCAGGAATACCAAAACTTCCAACTTTGCTTTTAATTTGATCTGGAGAAACTCCTAATGCATCAGTAGATGAAAATATAGACATTGTTTCCTTATCATCAAGAGGAACTTTTGTTGGATCTATACCAGTAATATCTTGTAAAAATCTAATAACTGTAGGATCATCATGACCTAATATATCTAATTTTAACAAGTTTTGATCAATAGAATGGTAATCAAAATGTGTTGTAATAATATCTGATTCTGGATCATCAGCAGGATGTTGCACTGGCGTAAATTCAAATATTTCTCTGCCCTTTGGAACAACTATAATTCCACCTGGATGTTGTCCTGTTGTCCTTTTTATACCTGTACAGCCAAGAGCAATTCTTGAGGTTTCACTAGCATTAATTGGAACTCCTCTTTCTTCATAATATTTTTTTACATATCCAAAAGCTGTTTTTTCAGCAACAGTACCAACTGTACCAGCTTTAAAAGTAGTTCCTTTACCAAAAATAACTTCAGTATATTTATGAGCTTTTGCCTGATATTCACCAGAGAAATTTAAATCAATATCAGGCTCTTTATCACCATTAAAACCAAGGAATGTTTCAAATGGAATATCCATACCATCTTTATCCAATCTATGACCACATTTTGGACAAGTTTTATCAGGAAGATCAAAACCATTTCCATAACCATAATCAGTAAAATCCGAATATTTACACTTTGGACATCTATAATGTGGTGGTAATGAGTTAACTTCTGTTATACCTGTCATGTTGGCAACAAAAGAAGATCCAACAGACCCTCTAGATCCAACTATATAACCATCTTCATTAGATTTCCAAACTAATTTTTGAGCAATAATATACATAACTGAGAAACCATTTTTAATAATAGATGTAAGCTCTTTATTTAATCTCTCCTCAACAATTTGTGGTAATTCATCACCATATAAACTATGTGCCTTATCATAAGCAATTGTCTTAATTGTTTCTTCACAATTATTAATGTATGGAGGACATTTTTCTGGTGAAATTGGACTTATTCTTTCACACATATCTGAAATTTTATTTGTATTAGTAACAACAACTTCATATGCCTTTTCATCACCTAAATATGTAAATTCATCAAGCATTTCTTCTGTAGTTCTTAAATACAAAGGAGCTTGCTCATCAGCATCATCAAATCCTTGACCAGCCATTAAAATACGTCTATAAATCTCATCTTGAGGATCCATAAAATGAACATCACAAGTAGCAACAACTAATTTATCTAACTTTTCCCCTAAATCTACAATCTTTTTATTAATATCTTCTAAGGCTTTAGTATCAGGCACAGTTCCATTTCTAACCATAAACATATTATTTCCAATAGGTTGAATTTCAAGATAATCATAATCTTTAGCAATCTCTTCAATTTCCTCATCAGATTTACCTGCAATAATTGCTCTATAAAGCTCCCCTGCCTCACAAGCACTACCTAAAATCAGCCCTTCTGAATACTTCTTATATAATGATTTCAATATACGCGGTTTTTTATAAAAATAATTCAAATGAGAATAAGAAACCAGTTTATATAAATTTCTTAATCCAATATAATTTTTTGCTAAAATAATTGCATGATAACTTGGCAATTTTTTATATTCATCTTTTTTCTTATATTCAGCAACACAAACTTTATCAAAATCTTCAATTTTTTTAGCCCCTTTTTCTTTTAACATATTTATCATTATGTTAAAAACTTTAACAGTTGTATCAACATCATCTAAAGCTCTATGAGCAACATCAACTTTAATTCCAAGGTTTTGGGCAATAATTCCTAACTTATATTTTTTATAATCAGGAAATAAATCTTTAGCAAGTCTTAATGTATCAACATATGTATTTTCTAGTTTTAAGCCAAATTTAGAGCAATTATGTTTTAAAAAACCAACATCAAAATCAGCATTATGCGCAACTATAACAGAATCACCAATAAACTCTAAAGCCTTAGGTAAAATCTGATCAATAGTAGGTGCATCTTTAACCATATCATCAGTTATGTGAGTAACATCTACAACAACCTGAGGAATAGGTCTCTCAGGATTAACAAAAGACGAAAACTCCTCTAAAACCTCACCATTTTTTATTTTCATAATTCCAATTTCAGTTATTTTTTCAGTTCTAAATGAAATACCAGTTGTTTCCAAATCCAAAACACAATATGTAGTATCAATATCTTGTCCTTTAGGATTAGAAACATTAGATGGCTTATCCGGCACTAAATAAGCTTCAACACCATAAATAATTTTCATATCAGGATTATCATATCCAAGTAACTTATGGGCCTCTGGAAAAGATTGAACAACACCATGATCTGTTATAGCAATAGACTTCATTCCCCATTTCATAGCTCTTTTAATAAGATCTTGTGCATTTGAAACCGCATCCATTTGACTCATCTTAGTATGCATATGCAACTCAACTCTTTTAACCTTACTATTATCCATTCTCACAGTTTTCTTTTCTCCAGCAATTTCAACAATAGTATTGGCAATAACTCCTAATTCCTTTGAAAAAGGATCAAATTGAGCAGTACCTTCAACTTTAACAGCAGGAGCCTCTTTCATTCTTGATTTAAATTTTTTTAATTTATCTTCTTCAATAAAAGCTTTACATGTAATAGTACTAGTACCATCATAAACATCAAACATATATAAAGTTTTCCCGCTTTTTAATAGACGCTCATCAGCATAATTTGTAAAAACTTTTTCTTTAAAAGCCACATAATCTTTATTAGAATTTAATATTTCCCCCTCAATACAAACCTTACCACTATCAATAGAAAGATCTATAATTTTTGTCACTGGCTCTTTAATATTAGGATTTCTACCATATATTAAAGGAGTAATCTCTTCAGGTTCCTCTTCAACAACATCTGCAGGAATATCTTTGTCAGTTGGAAGAGGTGGTAAATCTCCAACATTAGGACTATTAATATTCTTAATATCAAACTCTTCATTTGCCTGTTTTTTCTGATCAGCTTGCTCTTTTTTCTGCTGTTTCTCAATCTTCACTTCCTCAATCTGTTTAGCAACTTCACTAATCGCTTCATCTTCCAGTTTTTTTGTAAACTCTTTATATTTAAGCTCCTCCTCATTTGTCATAACCTCAGAAAAATTCATTTTGAACTTTTTATTATATAAATTCTCAATAGTATTTTCAAAAACAGTATTCATTCCTCTAGCAATTAAAAAATCTTTCCCGTTCATATGTAATTTAACATTAATATTATTATCATCAATCTCAACTTCACTATTTCTCAAAATAGCTTTCGTCATAGGATATCTATAAGACAAATAATCAACAATATTATTCCAATCATTCCCTATATTAGAGCTAAAATCACCATCAACATCATACTCAACCTTAACAGTAGCACTATTAAGCATAAATCTCTTAACTAAGAATTTCTCAAAATAATGAACTTCTTTTACATTAATTGCTTTTTCAGATAACAAAAATACTTCAAACGAATTATTTTTTTTATATAAATTAACCTTTTCAATTTTAGCATTTAAAATATTACTATCACATTTAAAATCGCCAAAAACTGTACCAATCTTTTTTAAAGTCTTTTCTTCTGACACCCCTATTCGCCCCTTATAAAATGTAATTTATTCTTGCAATATTCTATATCATTTTTCAAAATAAATCTATATATTTAGAAAAACAAATCAAAAAAATTGATTGCAGAAAAATACAAAAATAAAAACAAGTTTCAATTTATCACAAACACAAAAATCACAATCCACAATAAACTATCAATTCAATTTAGTAGAGCAGGATATGTGAATATATATATTAAAAAAAGTGACGCGCAGCTTGGGAGCATTTAGAAAAACTCTTAATATCACCAAACTTAAATGAGGGCACTACTGTTTTCACACTACATTGTACGGGCGACCAGCAAGTCACGCATTTTTAATATATATATTCACATGTCCGGACTTAATAAAAGTAATGACTAACAATCATATGAGGATACTGCTTTCACACCACATTGTACAGGCGACCAGCAAGTCACGCATTTTTAATATATATATCCACATATCCGGACTTATTAGTATCTCATAAAAAAATTCGGAAAACCACATACCAAATAAATGTAATTTCCCGAATTTAAAAGATTTCACTATTTACAAAATTCTAATAATATCATGATATGTCACATACAAAGACAACATTATCATAAGAGCAAAACCAATCATCTGAATCCCAATCTCATATTTCTCTTTTAAAGGTTTTCTTCTAATTGCTTCAATAATTAAAATTACAATTTTTCCTCCGTCAAGTGGTGGAAAAGGAAGCAAATTTGTCACACCCAAAGATAAAGAAATAATTGCAAGTATATATAAAAATTCCTGTATACCATTAGTTTTCGCAACAACACTTGATATTCCAACAGGGCCCATAAAATCACTAGTTTTCACTTTACCAGAAACAAGTTGTTTTAAATTATCAAATATAGAAAAAGTAAAATCACCAGTATTAATCAATCCATAATATATATTATTAGAAAAATTTTTATCAGCTGGTTTTAAATTTATACCCAAAAGATATCTTTGCCTTTTTATAGGAATAATATTGATTAAAATATCTTCATTTATTCTTCTCACAACAAGATTAATACTATCTTTATTATAATTTTCTTTCAAAATTTGTGATAGTTTATTAGAATCATTCTCAACATTCTGACCATTAACAGAAATTATTGTATCTCCAACCTTAACTCCTTGAGATTCAACACTATCAGTTGTAGAAAAACCTTGAATTTTCGTACTATTTTCGGATTCCAAATATATTCCAGTTGTATAATACTCTTCAGCTGTAGGTGTTATTCGTGTTTCAAAAAGATTTCCAGACCTTTCTATAAGTAATGTTAATTCATTTCCATTAGATTCTGTTACAATCTTATTAATATCAGATTGAATTCTAACTTTTTTTCCATTTATTTTTCTAATTATATCACCTTGCTTGATTCCAGTACTTTCAGCAATATATCCTGGAATTACTGAAGACACTTCAGTTGTTACATTATTTCCAACAAAAGCTTGAAGACCAAAATAAACAATTACAGCAAAAAATATATTAACAAGGCCTCCTGCCGCAACAATTGCAATTCTTTTAGGTATACTAACTTTATTAAACGCTCCCTTTGCTTCTGATCTTTCAGTTTCACCTTCCATACTAACAAATCCACCTAATGGAATTAGCCTAAGTTCATATTTGGTTTCTTTCCCTTGTTTTTGAAATATAATTGGTCCAAAACCTAAAGCAAATTCATTTACCTTAACTTTGCACAATTTTGCAACTGTAAAGTGCCCTAATTCGTGTATGAATATTAAAAAACCTAATAATACAATTATTTTCAATGCACTAATAATAACAACCAAAATCTACCTCCTGATTATATTAACATAAATAAGAAATATGCAAAAGGAGCTATAAACATCAGACTGTCACATCTATCTAATATTCCACCATGCCCAGGAATAATATTTCCAAAATCCTTTACTCCTGCATATCTTTTCAAGCTTGAAGCAGAAAAATCTCCAACCTGACTAATTATGCTCAAAACTATAGATATAATTGCTATAATTATATAATTAACAGTATAGTTAAAACAATTATTAATTAATAGTGTATATAATAATGATACAATCATTGCTCCAATTGTTCCAGCTATGCACCCTTCAATTGATTTATTTGGACTAATTTTACTAAATTTATGTTTTCCAAATCTTCTTCCAATAGAATAAGCAAATATATCTGTTCCCCATGCCGCAAGAACTGTGTACCAAATATATATTTTCCCATTATTCATTCCAAATATCTTGGCTAGAAAAGCATAAAATACTACTATATACACAATTCCAAATAATGTTATTGAAACATCTTTTATAGTTATTTTAAGATTACTAATAATTATATGTAAAAATAAAACAAATATTACCAACGGTATTGTTAATGTAATTACATAAATTAAGTATTCATTTGGAATTATATGTAAAAACGGAATTATTAAACACACAATATAGCCAACCCATGAAATAGGATTCGCCTTTTTAGTACTTTTGAAACATTTTGTATATTCATACATACTTATTAAGGCTACTCCTGCAATTACTGCATCTATCACATAAGCATTTCCAAAAATTAGTAATAGCACCACAATTGGAAATCCAATTAATGCCGAAATAATTCTTTTCAAATTCATTATTTATTTTCCTCCAAATTTTCTATTTCTCTTTTGATATATTAATATAGAATCATCTATATCCTTTTCATTAAAGTCTGGCCAGTATTTTTCTAAAAAATAAAATTCAGAATATACAAGTTGCCAAGGTAAGAAGTTACTTGTTCTTAGCTCTCCGCTTGTTCTAATTAATAAATCAGGATCTGGCACACCAGCAGTATATAATTTTGATTCTATTACCTTTTCTGAGATATCATTTGAATTTATTTTTCCATTTTCAACATCTATAGCTATTTCTTTTACAGCTTTTAATATTTCAGCTCTTCCACCATAATTTAATGCAATATTTAAAGTTAATCCTGTATTATTTGATGTTCTTTCAATTGCTTTTTTTATTGATTTTTTCAATCCCTCTTCTAATACATCAATATCTCCCAATACTTTGATTCTAATATTATCGTCATCTGCTCTTTTTGAAAATCTATCAAGATAAAATCTTAATAAATTCATTAGTGCTCCAACTTCCTCTTTACTTCTTTTCCAGTTTTCTGTTGAAAAAGCGTATACAGTTAAATACTTTATTCCTATTTTATTACAATATTTAGCTATTTTTTCTAAAGTTTCCGCACCACACTTATGCCCATCTGACACATTCATATTTCGCTCTTTAGCCCATCTTCTATTACCATCCATTATAATTGCTATATGTTGTGGTATGCATGTATTTTCACCCATAAGATAACCTCTCTTTATTTATTTCTATTTTTTATATATAATGCTAATTCAATTAAAAATTTACCATTTTCATTATAACTCTTTATAATTTCTATTGCTTCATTTATTATATCATCTAACATTTTTTGTGCAGTTTCTAAACCATATTTGGTAACATATGTACATTTTCCTTTTGCTCTATCATTTCCAACTGGTTTTCCTAGGACTTTCTCATCACCAATCTCAGATAATATATCATCTTTTATTTGAAAAGCTAATCCAATTTTTTCTGCATAATTAGATAATTTTTCTATGTCATTGTCATTTGCGTTTGCAAGTATTGCTCCAATTCTTACTGGGGCTTTTATTAAAGCACCTGTTTTGTTTTCATGCATGTACTCTAAATAATCACTAGAAATACTTTTACCTTCATATTCTGTATCAACGTATTCTCCAGCTATCATTCTATCTATTCCCTCTGAAAGTTCATAAAGTGCTCTTATTTTTTGATCTTTTTCTTCTTCATTTTCAGTTTCGCCAATGTCATCTATTATTATTTTATATGCATTATTTAATAACGAGTCACCTGCCAATATTGCAGTTGCTTCATTATATTTTTTATGATTTGTAAGTTTTCCTCTTCTATAATCATCATTATCTATTCCTGGTAAATCGTCATGAATTAAAGAAAAAGTATGAACCATTTCTATTGCAACCGCATATTTTAAACATTTTTCTATGTTCTTTTTGAACAAAGAGTATGTAGCAAGAATCAAAATAGGTCGTAATCTTTTTCCGCCAGCCATTAAGCTATAACCTTTAGATTCATTTAAAATACTTTCAGGGCATTCTTTTGTTTCTATATATTTTTGTAATTCACTATTAATTAATTCAATATATTTATTTAGTTCACCTTTAAAATCCATTAGAATCCTCCATGTTACAGTTTTTATACACTCATAACTTCTTTCTCTTTATTTTCTAAAATCTTATCAATTTCTTCTATATTTTTATCTGTTATTTTTTGAATTTCATCTTCTGCTATTTTTAAGTCATCCTCTGTAATTTCTGAATCTTTTTGTTTTTTTCTAAATTCTTCAATTCCATCTCTTCTTATTGATCTAACAGCAACTTTAGCTTCTTCAGCTATCTTCTTAATATTTTTAACTATTTCTTTTCTTCTTTCTTCATTAAGCTCTGGGAAATTAAGTCTTATAACTTTTCCATCATTATTTGGATTTATTCCAATATCAGATTTTAAAATTTCTTTTTCAATTTCCTTTAATACACTTAAATCCCATGGTTGAATAACAATTAATCTTGCTTCTGGAACTGAAATTCCAGCAACTTGTGAAATTGGAGTTGGAACTCCATAATAGTCTATTTTAATTTTATTTAATATTGCAGGATTTGCACGTCCTGCTCTTATTTCAGATAAATTGTTTTCAAATACATTTAAAGTTTTTTCCATTCTTTCTATAATTTCATCATAATTCATAATAAAAAATCCTTTCTTTTTTAATAATCTTAATATATCTATTCTGTTACTAGTGTTCCAACTTTTTCACCCTTAACAGCTTTAATCATATTTCCTTTTTCATTCATTGCAAATACAACAAGAGGAATATGATTTTCTCTACATAATGAAATAGCTGTAGCATCCATAACTTTCAAATCTTTATTTAATACATCCATATATGATATTTTATCATATTTTACAGCATTTGAATCTATCTTTGGATCTGCTGAATAAACACCATCTATTGTTTTTGCTACTAATATAACTTCTGCATTTACTTCAGCTGCTCTTAAAGCTGCTCCTGTATCTGTTGTAAAATGTGTATTACCAGTTCCACAAGCAAAGATTACAACTCTTCCTTTTTCTAAATGTTTCATTGCTTTTCTTCTTATATATGGCTCAGCAACCTCTCTCATTTCAATTGCAGTTTGAACTCTTGTATATACACCTTTTGATTCTAGAGCATCTTGTATTGCAAGTGCATTTATTGCAGTTGCAAGCATTCCCATATGATCTGAAGTTGTTTTTTCCATATTATAACCATATTTTCCTCTCCAGAAGTTTCCTCCTCCAACAACAACTGCAACTTCTACTCCTAAATCTCTCATTTCTTTTATTTGATTTGTAATATCATCTAAAACCTCTGCTGATATTCCTTTTTTATCTTCTCCAGCTAAAGCTTCTCCACTTAATTTCAATAAAACTCGTTTGTATTTAATCTCTGACATAAAATTTTACACTCCTTTTTTATTTATATGTGCACATTTTATCATACATATAATAAAATTTGCACCCTTTTTATGAAAATAATTAAAAAAAAAGATAAATTTTAACTTTTTTGTTAAAATTTATCTGAAGTCTTTGATAAAATTTGATATATATTAAAATATTTTCTTAATCTAATTTTATTTTTGATTTTTTATAAACAAATATTGTAGTTCCTATTAATACCACCATACTAACTATAAATATAATTTCTGCATTTGAACCAGTTGCTGGTAACACTGAGTCATTTGATTTACTACTTGATTTTTGTAAATCACTATTACTTACTTTATTATCATTATTTGCACTAGATTCTGTTTCGTTTGTTGTACTTTTTCCCGTATTATCATTTTGAGTTGAATCATCTGAATCTCCTATAATAGAAAATCCATCACTATCACTTAAATCTATTATATCTGCAAATACTGATTTTGCTGATAACGCACATATTGATATAATTCCAATAATTACCATTATAATACTTCTTTTAATAAAATTTTTCATAATACGTATCTCCTTTTTCTAATCTTTAGTTTATACTCTAATTTTATATTTAATAAATTTAATAGTCAACACTTTTTGAAAAATTTTTTTATGTATTTTTTTACATTGTTACTATTAACAACCACTTATTCATTTTAACAGGATAATAACTTTTATATCAATTATTCTATTGGTAAAACTTCATTGTTTTCTTGTGTTTGTTCAACTGATTCAACTATATTTTCAACTGTTTCCAAATTATTTACTTCACTTGTTTCATTTTTTGATGCTCCAAAGGTAAAAATCTTTCTAACGCTTCTAGCTTCTTTTTCTTCGAACTTTTTATAAAATTCTTGTTTAGTTGTATTTAAACATTCTTCCATTGCTGAAAACATTTCTTCTAAGTCTTGCTTTGTAAAATCATATGAATTACTTCTTGACATTGGCTCTAATATTTGAATGTCATGCATTACATTATTCACCCTTTTTCCTGCGTATTCAATAAATTTTTGTCTTTTTTCTTCGTTTATCTCCATATTCTTTCTCTCCTTTAATGTAATATGCTATAGTAATACTTAACTAAAATACATTAATTTTTTTCTAAGCCCTTTTTACTATGCAATATCATAATATCACACTTTTGAAAAAATACACAAGTTTTTTTGACATTTTTTTACTTAAAATCTACAATTTTTCACATATAATTAATTAGATTTTTATTAACGATTCACATAGAATAATGTATAAATTTCAAAAATTCCATTTTATAAATTAAATAGAATATATTACGATTTTTGAAGATAATTTAACAAAATACTAATAAATAAAATATATAAAACTTTTTAATATAAAAGAGACAATAAAATTGCCTCTTTAACTTTTACTTATTACACTTTCATCAAATATCTTCGATAATTCTATTAACGCATTTAAAGAAATTTTTTTAATGATATTTTTCTTTTAAAAGTCTTTACTATTTATTCATATACCATTTTTTTTCTGCTAATTTATCCTGCACACCTCTTAGTGCTTCTCCAAATCTTTGAAAATGCACTACTTCTCTTTCTCTTAAGAAACGAAGTGGATCTATTACATCTGGATCATCACAACATAAATCAATTAGCTTTTCATAAGTTGCTCTTGCTTTTTGTTCTGCTGCTAAATCTTCTTGTAAGTCTGCAATAGGGTCACCTTTTACTGCTAAAACTGATGCTGTAAATGGAAAACCAGCTGCTGCTTGAGGGTATACTCCCCAACCATGTGGTGTGGGTGTGGAAACTATCCAAATTGAAAATTTATATATGTATGATTACTTATTTTGTACAATAAATCGCTTTGAGATTAGAAATAATTTCAAGGCGATTTTTTTGTGGAAATTTTTCGTCTACATATTGAAGGTATAAAGTTATATAAAAATGAGATTAAAATGCTACAGATTTTATTCTGAGGCGAGCTGGAAAGGAGGATTTGCAATTAAATGACTAATTTAAATTTAAAAGGTATATGGATACCAATTGAAATTTTGCAAGATGCAAAATTAAGTGATAAAGAGAAAATTATATATTCTATTATTATATTTTTAAGTAAAGATAAGAAATACTGCTATTGTACTAATAAAACTTTTAGTGAATTGTTAGGTATTTCAGTTACACAAGTTTCGAAGCTTGTAAATTCACTTAAAGATAAAAAATATATAACTGTTACAATAGATTATAAAAAGGATAGTAAGCAAGTAGAATGCCGAAAACTATTGCCAGCAAATAGTTGTGGTGTTACCTATTTAACAAAACTTCAATCTTCTCCACAAGAAAAGTTAAATACCCTTGTTGAAGAAAAGTTTAAGGAAATAAATTATAATAATAGAAATAATAATAAAATATACGGCGATGAAAATTTTAAGAAGAATAATTTTGCTAATTATGAACAGCGAGATTATTCTTCTTTTGATTTTGCACCGTATTATGCAAATTGAATAATTGGGAAATTTGCATATGTAACTAAAGTTGCTGTTAGCATACTTTAGTTAATCAAAAAATTGCATTAGAGCGATTTTTTGAAAAGGGTTGTAGGGAAAATTTTCCCTGCCACACTAACACTTTTTTGCTATTTGCAATAAAAGTGTTGTAGTGTGTTATAGCACTGAAGTGACCCACGATTATTGCGCACTTAAAATATGCAGTAAATCTGCTGGTAGGAATTGCTGTGCTTATTACTATCTAAAAGAAAAAATTGAAAGGAGAAATGAAAATATGAGTTACGCTATTATTAGAAACATCAAATACAAAAAAGAGAATTTAACACTAGCCTATAGACATAATGAAAGAAGAAATAAAAACTATTCGAACCCAGACATAGACAAAGCAAAATCCAGCTTAAACTATTCAATAAAATCACCAAAATATAGCTATGAAAAAGAATTTGAACGACTAAGAAAAGAATATGACTTAAAAGGACAAATTAAAGTTGTAAGCAATATAGCTTGTGAATATGTAATAACATCAGACAATGAATTTTTTGATAAAATTGGCAAAGAAGAAACAAAAAGATACTTTGAAACTGCCTACAAATTTGTATCTGAATATAAAAACTTAGGCGAACAATACATAATTTCTGCAAAGGTGCATATGGACGAAAGAACTCCACATATGCATCTTGTTTTTTTGCCTGTGGTTCATACTACAGATAAAAAAGGAAACAATATGGATAAACTGGCTTGCAGTGAGTTTTGGAAAGAAAAGGATAGTTATAGAAAATTACAAGATGCTTTTTATAGCTATGTTGTTTCAAATGGATTTGAGTTGGAAAGAGGCTTGTCAAAAGAGGAAACTAATCGAAATCACTATACAATTCAAGAATACAAATCAATTACTAATTTTGAAAATACAAAACAAACTCTTGAAAATATTAAAATAGATTTACCAGAAACACCTGATATTAAAGATATTAGAAAATTTATGATTAATAGAGATGAAAAAATAGAAGAAGAAATAATAAAACCTAAGGATCACTTGATAAACGAGTTATACCAAGACAATTTAGCACTGCACAATGAACTATCTAGACAAGCTAGAGTTATAGATGAAGCTGAAAAGTATCAAAATGAAAAAGATAAAATTATGCAGAACAACAAGGAACTTAATGAAAAAGTTAGGCAACTTGAAAAAGATTACGAAACTAAGGCAGAAAATTTAAAATATGAATTTGAGGATAAATTAAATGATGCAAAGATTGATTTTAATAATAGAAATAGAGATTTAAGGAGAATGTTTGATAAACAAATTGAGAAACTAGAAAAAGAAAATAAGCATTTGCATAAGCTGTTAGATAAATTTAAAGAAACTCTTGGTAAATTTATTCATTGGATTTGTAGAAACTTTTCAATGAATGGTGATGAAACGAAATTGGTTAGAGATTTTGAAAAAGAAACTGGCGATTATCTTGACCCAGAAAAGCAGTTGATGAAAGAAAAATGTGAAAAAGAGTGGGATTTAGAAAGATAAAACGAGGTATAAACCTCGTTCTATCTTTCAATGATATTGTAATATCATACTACAACACTAAATTGACTGCATATTACAAAATATGTAATAAGTAATGGTATAAAGAGCACTAACAGAGATAGCAATACATCTATTTTTTTATTATATATTTTGTTTTTATATACAACAACAGAATACATTGTAGTGAAAAATATATTTAATAAAAAGAATATAGTTAATCTTTTTAATGATATTATTTCAATATTATAATTATCTTTAAAATTATATCCTTCGTATTCAACAACATCTTCTCCTGTTGAATATCCAATTTCTACTATATTTCCATTTTTTACACTTAAAATTGGTCCTGGCATCATATTAATATATTCAGTGTCCCATCCAAAAATTATTCCTTTTACTATAAGAAACACAAGTGATATTATACATATTGTTACTAATGTGATAATAATTTTTTTCTTCATGATTTCCCTCCATATTACTATATCTATTTAATAAGTATATCATTCCATCCAAATAAAAACAATACTTTTACTTATTTTTCTCAAGCCATTTATAAACCTCATTCTCACTCAATTTCCCATGCTTCAAATCAGCTATCTTAACTTTAGCAAGTTTCTTCCAATTCTCAAAATCCTTCTTAATTTTCTTATCATCTTTATTTTTATTCATAAAAGCAAATTTTTGCTGATACAATTTTCTATATTCACTATAAGCAGATTTATCTTGTAACCTTTTATTATAAGCACTTATAGCACCTTTCTCTCTACAGGTTTTACCTTTCTTCTTCGGATAATCACAATAAATTTCATCTAATCTTTTACTAGGAATAAAATACATTCCACAGTTTTGACATCTCTTTATTGGATAGCTTGGAATTTGTGTAATTGTTTCTAATATTGCATAGCAAATTCCTGCAATATCATTTACTTTGTGAGTATCATTCATCGAAATTAGCATTGATTTTTCTTTCAATAGCTTTAATAATTCAAATTCGCTAATACCTGAAAACTCCATACGTTTATTGGCATAGCTATCTCTAATTATGTTGTCATTCTTGTTATATTTATAAAGTTCTCCCATGTTTTTTATTAAATAAACTGCATATCTTTCACTATATGAGAATTCACGTAATTCTTCTATATCATCAATATTATAAATATAGTGAACAGCATCTTTTATATTTTCTTGAATATATAAAATTTGCTCTTTTAAAGCATTATATATTTCTTGTGTTGCTTTCAAATAATTCTTATCATTTTCAAAATTTGACTTTAAATCAACCTTACAATCTTCATCAATATCTCTTAATATTTCAAACCCATACATATAAAAGAAATCTTTGTATGCACTTTCGTACGTTGATAGATCAGCATTTAAAAAATTTAATAAAAACATTCCAAGCTTTTCGTGAAAAGGATAAAACAAAGTTGAAGGATGTTTTATTCCACCTTCTGTTTTTTCTGTTTCTTTCCAATATATCTCTCTTAATTTATTATCATAATCTATTCGATAATTTGATTTATAAAAATATTGTGGTGTAGAATAATATTCCTCTTTTTTCTCTGGGCTAAACCATATATAAAAATCTTCTGAATGGTTTATTTTAGGTAATTCAATACTCATTCTAACATTTCCTCCAATCTTCAATAACAATAAATTAATAATATTTAAAACAATCTTTATTATTTTATAAATTGTTATTGACATTCTATAATTATTATACTATAATCGTGTTATAAATACAATACTTTTTGAAATATTTATTGTTTGAGATTGTAGACGGAAAATTCACCTGGAAAGTAACCAGGTACAAGAAAGGAGGTAATTCGAAATGGAAAAAGTAACTGAGATTACAAGGTTGTTTTATGAAGAGCATTTACGACCAACAGATATTGCTAAAGAACTAGATGTTGCCAAGTCCTATGTGACTAAAGTCATTCAAAAAGACGAACGCTATATTCAAGAAAAAGAAAACAGAATTATGCAGAGCAAAGAAAAGCATAAAGCTTCTAAACGTCTGTATATTAATAAGAAAAGAGAGCAAAACAGACACGACTATGAAGTTTTAATTCGCAAGATAAATGCTGATAATGCTAAAATGTCAACACATACCAAACTAACCGATGAAAATTTTGCAAAATGGAATAGCGGAATGTATGAATATGATAATGGTTCAAGTGATTTAGTTTTAAGGAAGAATATTATTACTGGATTTGATGTATGTAAAAGAATAAGTAATATTGTTCATCCTGATTGTATCAAACAAAAAAGTTTTATTTAAATTAATATTTTCAATGTAGGCACTTAAATTAGAAGTGTTATTTTTTTGCCTTTTTTTATGGAAAACTGGCAAGCCTTTATGAATAAATTAGTAAAAGAAATAGCTTAAGAACGGTTTACATCGTTGTTTAAAAAATTTAAGAAGGAGATTTTAATTATGAATACAAAAACAGTTTTTAATGTAATTGAAAAGACTAAAAATGTTGATATAGAAGTGAAAAAAGAGATAATTTGCACACTTGTTAATAATCTGATTTTTAAGGAGTTTGTAAATTTACAAAATAATATTGAAAAATGATGAAATTATATTGAATGAAACTACTTACTTTTGTATAATAAAATTGTACAAAGTAAGTAGTTATACTAAAGAAGGAGGTATAACTATTGAAAGTTGCTATATATTGCAGGCTTTCTCGTGAAGATGATGACAAGCTTCACGAATGTGATGAAAGCGAAAGTATCCAAAATCAAAAATCTATGCTAATCAATTATGCAGTAGAGCAAAATTGGGACATTTATAATATTTACTGTGATGAAGATTACTCTGGAATTGACAGTAAAAGACCAGAATTTAATAGGCTTTTAGAAGACGCAAAAGCACATAAGTTTGACATTGTTTTGTGCAAGACTCAAAGTAGGTTTACTCGTGACATGGAGATTGTTGAGAAATACCTACATAATAAATTTGTAGAATGGGATATTAGGTTTGTAAGCCTTGTTGATCATGTTGATACTGATGATAAAGGTAATAAAAAGTCTAGACAGATAAATCGGTTTGGTTAATGAGTGGTATTTAGAGGATTTGTCTGAAAACATTAGAAAAACATTTGATACCAAGCGAAAACAAGGATTGCATGTTGGTTCTTTTGTGTGTTATGGGTATAAACGAAATCCTGAGGACAAGAATAAACTTATTATTGATGATGTAGTTGCAGATAATGTAAGACTTATTTTTAATTTGTATGAGCAAGGAAATCGGCGTTACTAAAATTGCACAAATTTTAAATGATAAGGGAATTCACACTCCTACTAAATACAAGCTTTCTAAAGGTTTTAAGTTTAATAATCAAGGGAAAAATATTGATTATTGGTGTGAATCTACTGTTAGTAAAATTCTGAAAAACGAAGTTTATATTGGAAATATGGTTCAAGGGTATAACAAAAAGGTAAGTTATAAATCTAAAAAGATGAAAATTCAGCCACGAGATAAATGGATTATTGTTAAACATACACATGAGGCTATTATTTCTGATGAGCAGTTTTATAAGGTACAGGAATTATTTAAAAGCAAAACTAGAAGATGTAAAAATGGCGAGGTTCATTTATTTGCTAATAAACTTGTATGCAAAGATTGTGGGCAAAAATTACATAAGTGTCAAAATGATAGAGGCTATGTTTACTTTTCGTGCAAAGGTGCTAAAAAGTTATATAGAAATTGTACTCCTCATTCTATTGGGTATGAAAATCTTAAGAATTTAGTTACCGATAAAATTTGTGAAAAGATTTTGGCTTATTATAATTTTGATGATATTCCAAAAGAGCTGTTTAACGAAGGAATTAATGCTAATAAGCTTGAGAGTCTTGAAAGGAAACACAATCAATTAATCAAAGAAATGGAAAGAATTAATAGTGCTATTAAAGAATTATATTTAAATAAGGTTAATGGCAAAATTCCAGATGATGTTTTTGATGACTTGAATTCGTCGTTTTTGAAGGATAAGGCTGTTAAGCAAAAGGAATTGGCTAGAGTGGAAATTGATGTAGCCAATTTGAAAGAAAAAAATGCTAACAACGCACTTTTGAAAGAACAGCAAGAAAAGATTATTGGACGTTTTAAAGATTTCAAGGAGCTTGATTATGATATAGTTAATAGTTTTATTGATTTTATTGAGATTGGAGAAAAGGATAAGAAAATGAAGTTGCAGGATGTTGTAATTCATTGGAATTTTTAGCATATTGGTAAAAATTCACAAATTTTTTACATTAAGAACATAGTAATCTTACTAGATTTGTGATATACTATTATTAGAATTTTTTAAGGAAAGGAGGAAAACATATGTCGCCTGTAAGGGAAAGATTTATTAAGATTATCGAAGCTCTACCCTATGATATACAAGAAGAAATAAACAATAAAAAAACATTTGATATCTTAAAAGATGTAACTAAAATGTATTGCGATACATATGGCACAGATGATTTATCTGATGAAGATAAAGATGTAATCAATGATGTATTAGGCAATAATTTTACTGCTATTCAAAATAGGTAAAATTTATTTTATTTAGAAAGGAAAGTGATTTTATGAGCGTACCAAAAGAAGACATTGAATTTGAAAAAATTGTTAATCTTTTAAAAGATGCTGAAGATGATGGAACATTTCTTGATTCACTTTATAATTTGTATTTCTTTATTGGTATTACAAAAGGTGTTGATGATATTAGAAATGGTCGCGGTATTACTTTAGAAGAATTCAACAAAGAAATGGAGGCATTATATGAAAGTAATAGTAGAAGATTCGGCTAAAAATAATATTTTAAATATATTTTCTTATAATTCAACATATTCTATAAAAAATGCTATTGAAACCAATATGGATATTCAAGCATATATTAATGATTTAGCCGAATCATCTTATATTGGCAGATACGTTCCCGAAATAAAGGACAAGCATTTTAGAGAGATTATTTATCGAAAAACTAGGCATTCGATTTATAGAATTATTTATTACATATCAGAAACTAGTAAAACAATTTATGTACTTAACGTTCTTAATAGTAAACAAGATTTTAATCAATTTTTAAAACTGAACAATTACTTTAAAAACTTTTTTAGAATTTAATTTTTAAATCAAAATTTATTTAAAATTCTTTTTGGATAATTTCCAAACCCACCCCATGATCTGTATAATATGCCCCTAATCCAGCTTGCTCTAATACTTCTGGAGATACACCATCAGTTAATTGATGTACTATTGTTCCAACCATTTCCAAATGAGCCAATTCGTTTGAACCAAAACCTTATCAAAAAAATTATTTGGAACTATTTTTAGTATATATCTAAAGGCTAGTTCCAAGCCAAATATAAAATTTGATATTCGTTTATAGAATTTTCGTTCTATGGGCTCATATCCACCCCATATTTATGATTATATGAAATATCTATATGGCTTGTCCTTTAATTAAAATAGATAAATTATCCTATATTAGGATAAATATCTAATTCAAAATTTGTAGGATCTGAATCTTTTTTTATTGATTTTTCTGTTTTAAGATATTCCACTCTTTTTACAATTGTTTTTAGCAGATTATTTTTTTCTTCTGCTGTTTGTAAGTTTGGATATAAATCAAGTACATTTTCTACTTTGGGAATAAGAGCTTTTTTCCCTTCATCTTTTTTGTCCTCTAATTCAATTTGTTTTTCAAGTTCTTCTATATTTAATTTTATATTTGTAATTGTTGTAGATATTAACCTGCATCTATCAGAAAACATTTCTCTTGTATATGTACCTTCTTCAAAGAAATCATATACATTTGCTAACTTCTTATTTTGAACTTCTAATTCTTTTTTTAAGTTTACAATACTTTCTTCATAATTGCTTCTCTTTTTATTTTTAGCTTCCATTACATAATCATCATAATCAATGCGATAATCTTTAAGCCAATCTTTTAAAGATGAAATAATTTTTTCTTCTACAATACAAAGTTTAGAACTAATATTATCACAATTTTTGTTAGGACACATAAGTGTTGGCTCCCATCCTTTTGCTTTATATGGTCTCCTTTGCATTATCTTTCCACATTTACTGCAATATACAATTCCAACTAAAGGATTTTGAACAACCTTATTATGTATGACTGCTGGTGTATGTTTACTTCGTTTTTCTTGAACAATATTCCAAGTATCCATGTCAATTATTGGTTCATGTAATCCATCACATAATATATAATCAGAATTTCTTGGTCTTGTATTAACAATTTTTCCATTTTTGTATTCTTTTACTGTTTTTCTTGAATCCCATCTAATTTTTCCTATATAAACTGGATTACTTAATATATCCTTTACTGCTGAAATAGTCCATTCTTCTACTTTTCTAGGTTTATATCCACCTATATTTAATTGTCTTACTACTTCATTTATTGCAATATCATTATAAGCATATAAATTGAATATTTTATCAACTGTTGATGCTTCATCATTCTTTACTAAAGTAAAGCCTTTGTCCTTTTTTATTTTTACCTTATCATAACCGAAAGGTGCAATACTACCGACAAACTTTCCTTCTTTAACTGATGCTACTCTTCCTCTTTGTAACCTTCTATTTATAGTCTTATATTCTCTTCTGGACATAAATAAACCAAATTCAAAATACTCTTCATCAAATTCATTATTTGGATCGTAAATCTTTATTGGTGTTATGATTTTAGTATTAGAAAATTTAAAACTTTTTGCTACTCGTCCCTGATCCATTGTATCACCACGAGCAAGTCTTTCAACTTCAACAACTAAAACACCTTTCCACCTTCCAGCTTCAACATCTCTTAATAATTCTTGAACAACTGGTCTTGATTCAATACTTTCTCCACTTACAATTTCACGATAAATTTTACCAATAGAAAAGCCATATCTTCTAGCTAGCTCGATTAACATTTTTTCATGTCTTGCAAGAGTTTCGCCTTCTCCTCTTTCCTCTGCCTCTAAATCGGCTCTAGACTTTCTTAAATATAAAGAATATTCGCCATTAGCAATGTCAATAATAACATCATTGGAATATCCAATATGTATATTATTCAAGAGACCTCCCTTCTCTATTTATTGCCTTTCTATCAACATGCTCTTATTTTAACATGTTTAAGAAATTTTTACAATTAAATATCCCTGTTTTTTAAATAATTTATTACTAAGCTAACTAGCATTTCTTTTGTATTTTTACTATCTTGGCTTATGTAGTCATCATGTATTCTTATTTTAGTTTTATCTATTTCATATTCTTTAATAACATTCATTTAAACCACCTCATATTTAATAGATATGTTTTTACAATTTATTTATTCAAAAAAAAGATATGTATTGCTACATATCAATTTTTTCAATGTTTATTTTCATTTTTTCTTGATGATTTTCTTTTAAGTATTTTGAATGTCCTACAACTAAACTTTTATCATGAGCCTCCATTGCTCCAGTATAAAAGGTTTCAATAGTAGAAACATCAAAGCAGCTTGTATTTCCCGAATTTATAAAATTATTAAAAGCTACTACTGCAAAAGCAATAGCTTGATTTTTAGTTAATGTACTAGGTATTTTATTCATTTAGATTTACCCCCATTCTTATAATTTCTTAAATAATTCATTTGTTCTTTATCTTCAAATTCTCTTTCTTCATCTGTTTTACATTTGTCTGTTCCTACTATTACTAAATACATAAAAATAGTAATTAGTAAGAAAATAATATATACTACCAAAAATGTTATCATTGCTATTTTATCTAACATTTTTATACCTCCAACTTTATATTTAAGTTTCATAATCAATTGCATTTTCTATTTTTACTTCATTAACAATGACTAGCTAAATCATTCACTGGAATCCCACCACTCCGCTAGTAGCCAAGTTGCACCCTATACGATGAGTTAAGGCTGTGCAAGTGTATCATTATAACTATTATGATCTTCGCCTTATAAGTAGCTAACTTATATTTTAGTATGAAGTTCTGCATCTTCATTTAAACTAGCTCCCATAATAGAACGTTTTTAATGAACCCATATTCAATTTTCAATGTGCTATCAAAAACATATTTTTTTGTTTTCTACTATTAACAGCAACTGAAAATTAAAAAGGTTATGGGCAAATTAAAAATTTTTTTAATTTTTTTCTTTTGCTAATTTATCTGCGAAATTTTTATCTTTTATAACTTTTATTGCATATTCAATTAAAATGCTTTTTAAATCCTCATCTATTTCCTTATTTTTGTTTTGCGAATATTTATTAATCATTGGCATTATTTTTTCTATAACAAAAACAAGCGTAGCCTCATCATGTCTTGCTTCTACTAATAATTCATAAAATTTCGTTTTTTCCATAAATCTATTCCTCCATATATCTTCTTAAACTTAAAATAGCTCTTAATTTCAGTTGTTTTACTGCATTTACATTCGAGTTTAATTTTTCTGCAATTTTAGCAAGCGATTTATTATTAAAATAATAATTTATAATTACATATCTTTGCTCTGGAGTTAATTTATCAATAGCAATTTTCAAATTATCATAATCTCTTTTTAAGTTTCCAAATCGATTATTATCATTTTTATCTGGAATTCTTGTCCATTCTACATAATTTAATTTTTCCTCTTGCTTTTTAATAGATTCATTATGTTTTTCATAGTTTAATTTTCTATGTAATAATGCTATTTGCATATAGTTTAAAAATCTAGCAAATACAACATCATCTTTAAATTCTTCATTAGACATAAATAAAACCTCCTAGTTACTCAAATTTCAAATAATTTGAATAACAGGAGGTCCTCTACATTTTCTGTATATAGACATTAAAAGAGCAGAAATGTCCATTAACTTTTTTCTGCTCTTTCTAAAATATGAAATTATTTTGACTAAATTCAAGACAATCCTCAATCTACACACCTCTAAATGCGTAGATTTTTAGAACATAAACATAAACATTTCTATAAAGCTACGCCAAAAATCTCTCATATTTTTTTCTTTTAGCATGTTTATGCTTAAATTAGTACATAGAATGGAATTGTGTCATATATAAAAATAAAAACACACAATAACACTTTAAAAGTTAATGTATGCTTTCTAAATTATTTTTATATATTAAATAAAAATCCATCTTATTCCTCCCTGCTTTTAAATAACATCATTGGTAATTTGATGGATTCCTCTTTTGCTTTAATTTTATCGACATATTATCACATTTTTCTACAAAAAAATAAAATGCTTTGTAAAATATGCAAATTGTTATATAAAAAATCAATTTTTGCTTTTCATATATAAAATTTGCCATTTTGTATAATTATTATATTCATTAAAATATCTCTTTTATTGATATTTTATAATGATAATTCATGAAAAATAATGATTATTTGTAATATATATATACTTCTTTTCTGTATTTTCAATCCTAATATAACACATTTTATTTGCAAAATTTGTCGAACTTTGCAAATAAAACAAAAAATATGCAAAAAGTATCTTTTTACTTCTTGCATATAAATAACTATTCTATGAAAATTAAATTTTAAAGTGTATTATTTAAAGTTTCTATTTTTTTCAAAACTGCATTATATTCTTCTCTAGTTACTCCTGTTCCATCTAAAGATTTTTGAAATTCTTTTTCTTCTGTCAAATCATTTTCTGGATCATCATAATAAATTAAAAAATCCATATATAAGCATTCACATTCATACTCTGTATATATTTTATCTTTTAATTTTATTCCAAGTTTTTCAAATATTTTCTTATCATCATCTGTAAAATAATTATTAATATCTTTAATTTCTAAACTATGGTATTTTTCAAGCCATTTTTCAAATTCATTTTCACTTAATCCCTTTTTTATTCTTTTTAGCTCATCATAGATAATCTTATAATCATCCACTGGTTTCTTTATATATCCTGCAACTTCTAATCCATCTCTTATAACATCTTCTTTATAATCAGCAGATATTACTAAAAATTTAACTTTATTATTATCATTGAAATACTTTTTTATAATATCTAACCCAGTATATTTATGATTTCTCATAAGATCTGTTATAACAATGTCTGGTTTTAATTCTTCTATCATTTTAATCTCATCATCATCATTATTGGCTATTCCAAGTATTTCAATATCATTATATTTTTCTAAATATTCTTTTATAAATTTACAAACATGGACATTGTCATCTGCAATTATAATTTTAATTTTGTTCAACATATTAAAATTTCCTTCCTTCAATTCATTATTTATTTGTATTATTGTTTCTTTAGCTGCAATATAAAAAATGTCTTTCAAATTTCTTTCAAAATATTTATTTATATCATATACATAATCAAATATTTCTTCATATATTTTTCTTTTCATTTTTTTATCAATTTTATTATTATTCTCAATATCTTCTAACATCTTGTTTATTCTATTTCCACTACTGTTTTTTATAATATGTAATAATAATTCCCTAAAATTCTGTTTTTCGCAAACTCTTTCAATTACATCAAATTTTATTTCTTCCATTTTTCCCCTACTCTTCCTAATTTTTTCTTCTTTTGGTTTGAATAGTCTACCAAGATTAACAAATAAATATTGTAAAATATAGCATAATAACTATTGTGAAAGGATTTAATTTATTATGAAGGTAAAAAAATTAAACGGAAAATCAAATGTATTAGGTAAAAATGTTAAAAAATATAGAGAATTAAGACACTTAACTCAAAGAGAATTATCGGACAAAATTGCTCTTTTAGGTGTAGATATATACCATTCAGATATCTCTCAAATTGAAAATCAAAAATTACTATTAAAAGATTTTGAAATTATAGCTCTTTGCAAAGTTTTAAATATATCTTATGAACAATTATTTGAAGATACTGATAATATATTTGATTAGTTATTTATTGCTAGTTTTTACAATTTTATTAATTATAATATTTTTGATTAATTTAATCAAATACTTGTATAGAATATGTTGTTAATCATATTCTTTTTTATTTTCCTCCTTTCATAATTTTTTCATATTTAATCTCATTCCTTCCTTGCCTTCGCTAACTCTACGTCTGCGGAAGGCACAAATCTTTATTAAAAATTC
>CAKPRA010000018.1 GCA_934180065.1 uncultured Clostridia bacterium
TGGATATATATATTAAAATTCGTGACTTGCTGGTCGCCCATACAAAGTAGTGTGAGGATTGTAGTGCCCTCGTTTAGGTTTTGTGGTATTAAATATTTTCTAAAAGCTCCCAAACTGCACGTGCTTTTTTTACATGTGAATTTACAATAATAAGCCGGATAAGTGGATATATATATTAAAATTCGTGACTTGCTGGTCGCCCATACAAAGTAGTGTGAGGATTGTAGTGCCCTCGTTTAGATTTTGTGGTATTAAATATTTTCTAAAAGCTCCCAAGCTGCGCGTCACTTCTTTTTAATATATATATCCACTTATCCTACTCTACTGATTTTATTTGTTTTGATTAGTACATATTATAGACTTAAAATAATAGTTGCAAATTTTGTTAAATTTTTTCTGATATAAATTGCATTTGTTAATTTATAATATTATAATGTGATTGAGATATAGCTACAAAGGAGAAAATAATGGTTATTCAAATATTAGCAGTAATTATAACTGTTTTATTAATTTTTACAAATGGACTTACAGATGCACCAAATGCAATTGCTACATTAGTTGGTTCAAAGGTTATGCCTTTTAGAAAAGCTGCTTTTATAAGTGCAATTTTGAATTTTGTTGGAATTATTTTAATGAGTTTAGTAAATATTTCTGTTGCTGATTGTATAAGCTCAATGGTAAATGTTTCTGGTGGGGTAAATGGAATTTTGGTGTTAATAACGGCTATGCTATCTGTAATTATATTTGCTCTTGTTGCTTTACAATTTGGAATTCCTACAAGTGAAACACATGGTCTGGTGGCTGGATTAACAGGTAGTGCAATTGCTATATATGGCTTGTCTTCTGTAAATGTAAATCAATGGATTAGTGTTGGAATAGGTCTTATTTGGTCTATTTTGGGAACTTTTATTTTGAGTATTTTTACAGAGAAAATTTTTAAAAAAGTTTTGGCAAAAGTTAAAGATGAAACTGTTGGTAAATTCCAAATTTTGGGTATGTGTGCAATGTCTTTTATGCATGGTGCTCAAGATGGTCAAAAGTTTATAGGAATTTTGATTATTTATAATTTTATAGTGAAAGGTTTGACTGTTCCTGAGTTTATTGTTCCAACAGAGCATATTTTTATTATAATATTTGTTGCTTTTGTGATGTTTGTTGGAGTTTCAATAGGTGGAGAGAAAATTGTTCAGAATATAGGTAATAATGTTACAACCTTGACAAAAAAACAAGCTCTAAGTAGTGATATAGCAACATCTATTACGTTATTACTTGCAAGTCTAAATGGTTTACCAGTTAGTACTACACATGTAAAAACAATGTCTATTATAGGTGTTGGAAAATGTGACAAGCAAAAAGTAAGTAAAAAGGCTGTTTGGGATATTATTAAAGCTTGGGTTTTAACTTTTCCAGTTTGTTTGGGATTATCATATATTCTTGCAAAGATATTTATAAGATTTTAAAAATATATATTGTAAAAAAATGATTTATAATGTTATAATAGAAAATAGTTTTGATATAGGAAGGAAAATAGTAATGAAAAAAGTTTTTAAAGTAATATTAATTTTAATTATATTTGCTCTTTTAGCAATTGATTTTTGGGGATTATGGAAATATAAAATAAATGGAAAGAAATATGAGTTAGCATCAAGCGAAGATGATGCTGGAGCTAGTGAAGATGCAGGGGATAGTACTCCTGATGATGGTATAGAATATGTACAATTAACAAGTAAGACAATGGCTTCTGGTGAAAAATTATTCATTAAAAATATTAAACAAACAGAAGATGGAAAATATAATATTAAGGGTATAGTTTTTAAACCATATGAAATTTCAAAAAGTGATTATGATTTATTAAGATCTGGAAAAAGTGTTAAGATTCTTGGAATTACATATACTAAAAATCAAATAAAATCAAATAATTTAATTTTAAAATCGGCTGATAAAAATGCTAAAAACTATCTTATTAAATATGATACAACTTCAAAAAAATATATATTGAAAGATTCAAAAACAGATAGTGAAATATATGATTCTACTGATAAAAATGTTGAGTTTGATGTTGAAAAAGGTACTGAATTTTCTGTACAAAAGAATGGAAAAACTGTTAAATCTAAAATTGAGGCTGTTGTAACTTCTCATCAAGATTTGGAGGAACCAAAAGAAAATACTTCTGAATTAAATGTTTGTACTGTGACTTTTGATAAAAATGAAAAGTGTACAAAAATATTAGAGATTTGTAAATAGAATATAGAATAAGAAGTAATGAAGAAAGATACCTATATATTGGAAATATTCCATATATAGGTATTCTTTTGTTACAAAAATATTACAATATTATTACTTTTGTATAACATTAATATATTTCTGTTGAAAAAATAACTAAATAAAGATAAAATTAAGTTAGAGATTATATTAGGAGGAGAAAAAAATGAAAAAAACAATGCAATTTATTTGTTTAGTTATAATAGCAATATTAATAACGGTGTTGGTTATGAGCAATAATGCAAATGCTGCTGAACCAAGTGCTAGTGTTGATGCAACAACGGTTGAAGTTGGAAAGACTATTACATTAAAAATTGACTTTCATAAAAGTATAATGGCTACAAATGGGAAAATTATAGTTTCTGATGTTAATTCAGGTGTGAAGCTAGATTCAGTGGATATAAGCTCAGAAACTAACTCAGTGGTTTATAGTAAAGATGGAAATGGTTTTCAATATACTGGAACAGATACATCCAATAATATTAGTGAAATAATATTTAAAATTACAGGAAATAAGGCGGCAAATGCTAAGGTTGACGTTATTATAAATACTTTACAATATGTTAATTCAGAAACAGGCGATAATACTGGAACATTTACATATTTTGAAAATATTTCATTTACTGAACCAGATGTTCCTTTAAGAATAACACCGAGTAATTTTACTTTAAAAGTTGGCGAAACTAAAGATTTACAAGCTAGTGTTGAAGGTGTAACTTGGTCTTCTAATAAAGAGGAGATTGCAACAGTAAATAATGGTAAAGTAACTGCTATAGCAGAAGGAACTGCCGAAATTACAGCTACTAAGGATAATAAGACAGCTAAAGCTACAGTAACAGTAACAAAAGCTGAGAATCCAGGTCCGGTTGTTGAAAAAATAACATTAAATAAAACAAATGTAGATTTAAAGATTAATACTGTAGAAACTTTAACAAGTGATGTTGATGTTGATTGGTCATCTAATGATGAGAGCGTGGCTGTTATAGTAAATGGAGCTAATAGAGAATGTAATATAACGGGATTAAAAATCGGAAAAGCAACTATTACAGCAACATCAAAGGATAATAAGGATGTTAAAGCAACTGCAACAATTAATGTTGTTAATCCAGGAGAAATAATTAATGATGATGGTAATGCTCCTGTAATTTTACCAAATGTTCAAAATATAACATTAGTGCAAGGTGAGAAAATGTTATTATCTGCAAATAAAGAAGTTGCTTGGTTATCAGATAATCCTTCTAAAGTTGAAGTTAGTGCAAATGGTATGTTAAATGCTGTTTCAGAAGGTAGTGCAAATATTATTGCAACAGCTAAAAATGGAAAAACAGCAGCAATAACTGTTACTGTTGTAAATAGAGATTCTCAACAAGGACAAGAAATAGCAAAATTAGAATTAATTCCAAATAAACCAATATCTTTAAATGTTGGAGATAAATATCAAGTTAAAGCAAATGAGAGCGTTACATGGTCAACTGGTGATGAAACAATAGTTAAAATAGATTCTGAAGGAAATATAACTGCGGTTGGTGCAGGTACAACTGTTATTATAGCTATAGGAAATAATAATAGTATTGCACAATTGCAAGTAACAGTAACTGGAAAGAGCACAGGAAATTCTAATTCAGGAACAAATAACAGTAATAAAAATAATAGTAATAGTAGCAAAAATTCTTCTACTGGAAGTGTAGAGCAAAATAATGCTAATTCTAGTAGTACTACAAATGAAGTAGTTCCTGCAACAGGTGAAACTTCAACAGGGACATTAGTAGTGTTAGGTATTGTAACATTAATAATTGCTACAATTATATTTAGAAAAAAAGCAAAATAAGATTAATAAGTAAAATATTCAAAAAAGGATAAGTCTAAGACTTGTCCTTTTTTTGAATATAGTATGTAAAGTCATTGACAAAGATCAATTATAATGATAAAATGAAACTCAGTTTCAAATTAAGGAGGCTCATGTGGAAAAAAATTATAGAACTAAACAAAGGGCAAATATTTTAAAATATTTAAAAGAAAATAATGCTAATCATGTAACTGCAGATGAAATAATAGAGTATTTTAAAAAAATTGATAATCCAATAGGTAAATCTACAGTATATAGATATTTGGATAATTTGGTGCAAGAAAACATAATAAGAAGATATATTACTCCAGAAAGAGGGATGTCTGCTTGTTTTCAGTATATAGATAATGAAGAGAGCTGTAATAGTCATTATCATATGCAATGTACTAAATGTGGTGCATTGATTCATCTAGAATGTGATGAAATTAATGAATTATCAAACCATATTTTGAAAGAGCATAAATTTAAGTTAGATACATGCAAAACCATATTATATGGTGAATGCGAGAATTGTATAAATAGAAAAAATTTATAATAAGGAGTTTTGTAATGAAAAAAGGAATTACTTTTGTGTTGATATCAATACTGTTTTTTGGGATATGTATATTTTTTGTAAGTAATATAAAAAAAGATACAAATAATGAGGGGAAAATTAAGATAGTTGCAACATTATTCCCACAGTACGATTTTGCTAAAAAGGTTGGGGGAGATAAAGTTGAAGTGTCATTATTATTAACACCGGGAACTGAAACTCATACATATGAACCAACACCGCAAGATATAATAAAAGTTAATAACTCAGATTTATTTATATATACAGGAAAATATATGGAACCATGGTCTGATAAAATCGCTTCAAGTATAGATTCAGAAACAAAAATATTAGATGTATCAAAAAATATACAATTGATTAAAGAGGAACATTCGCATGATGAGGGTGATGATGATATATCTCAGCATGAAGAGCATGAATATGATCCACATATTTGGCTAAATCCGGATAATGCAATTATTATGGTTAAAAATATAACAGAGGAGCTTTGTAATATAGACCCACAAAATGCTGATTATTATAAGTTTAATTCTTCTGAATATATTAAGGAGATTCAAAAATTAGATTCTGATATTTCTGATGTTGTGAAAAATGGTAAAACTAATAAAATTGCTTTTGGTGGAACTTTTTCATATTCATATTTTATAGAAAAATATAATTTGCAATATGTTTCTGCTTATGAGTCATGTGGGGAAGATACAGAGCCAAGTGTTTCAAAAGTAAAAGAGGTTATTGATTATATGAAAAATAATGGATTAAAAGTGATTTTTTATCAAGAGCTATCATCTGGAAAAATTGCTGAATCAATAGCAAAGGAAACAGGTGCCGAAAAATTAGTTTTTCATACAGTTCATAATGCTTCTAAAGAGGAAATTGATAGAGGAGAATCATATATTAGTTTGATGAGAAAAAATTTAGAAAATTTGAGTGTTGCTTTGCAATAATAGAGGAGTTAGTATAATATGAATATTTTAGAAGTTAAAAATTTAACAGCATCTTATGATAATAATGAAGCAATTAAAAATGTTAATTTTGTAGTTGAAAAAGGAGATTATGTTTGCTTAGTTGGAGAAAATGGATCTGGTAAAAGTACTTTAATAAAAACAATTGTTGGTCTTCATAAAAAAGATTCAGGTGAAATAATTAAAAATGTTTCTGATGACAAAATTGCATATGTGGCACAAAATAATATGAAGGATTTAGATTTTCCCGCAACAGCCAAAGAAATAATAATGACTGGTGTTCAAAGAAATATGAAATTGCCTTTTTATACAAAAAAGGATTGGATTTTATTTGAAGAAGTTTGCAATTTACTTAATATAAATAATATTATCAATAATCAAATTGGAAACTTATCTGGTGGTCAGCGTCAAAGAGTTATGCTTGCTAGAGCAATTATTAGAAAACCAGAATTAATCATTTTGGACGAGCCTTGTAGTGGTCTTGATATGAATATAACTAAAGATTTGTATGAAATATTAAATGCTCTTAATAAGGAGCAGAATATTACTATTATAATGGCTACACATGACTTAGAAGTAATTAAATCTATGGATGTAAGGGCTATTTGCATGGCGACTACTGTTAAATTTGATGGTAAAATTCAAGACTGGAAAGGTTTATAAAAAAATAAAATATAATAAGATAAATTATTGATATATGCATAATATATATAAATTTGTTTGAAATTGAGAAAATGGAGGTTCATATATGAACACAATTATAGAATTGTTAAATTATCCTTTTATGCAAAGAGCTTTAATTTGTGGAATAGCTATTTCTTTTTGCTCTGCATTAATTGGAGTTATATTAGTTTTAAAAAATTATTCAATGATAGGGCATGGCTTGGGAGAAGTTGGATTTGCAGCTTTAGCTCTTGCTTTAGTTTTAAATTTACCAGAAATGTCTATTGCAATACCAATTGTAATTATTGCATCTTTTATAATACTTTTAATTAGTCAAAAAAAGGGGGCTTCTGGAGATGTTACAATAGCTCTTGTATCAACTGCTGCTCTTGCTTTTGGTGTTATTATTACATCAGTTTCTAAAGGATTTAATATTGATATCTATAACTATATGTTTGGAAGCATTTTATCAATGACTAAATCTGATGTTATTATTAGTGTTGTATTATCAATATTATTAGTAATTATATATGTATTTTTTTATAATAGGTTATTTATGATTACATATGATGAAAAATTCGCAAAGGTATGTGGTATTAATGTTACTTTTTATCAATTTCTAATATCATTAATTACTGCAATTGTAGTGGTTTTAGGTATGAGAATGATGGGAACACTTTTAATATCAAGCTTAATTGTTTTTCCAGCGATAATAGCAAGAAAATTGACAAATAGTTTTAAAAATTTGGTAATACTTTCTATTATAATATCTATTGAATGTTTCCTATTTGGATTACTATTTTCGTTTTTCTTAAATTTGCCTACAGGAGCTTGTATTGTTGGAGTTTATGTAGTCGAATATTTAGGTGCAATTTTTTGGAAAAAAATAATAAAGTAAAACCAATATTAGTCTTCGGCTAAAACTAATATGTCTAATCCAAAAATCTAACATATATTACTATATGAATAAACTTCATTGCCAAACATATTAATCATTTGCTAGAATATAAATGCACATCTAACAATTATATTCATCCTCTTGAAAGTTGGGACTAAAAATAATCATTATACTGTACACAGATACTCAGTACTTTTGAAAAATACACATACTAATAAAAATTAATACCCATATTCCTCGCATCGCCGACTAAGAATAACCTATTTTTAATAAGCTATAAATAATCTTTGCTCGAATATTAAAAATCTGATCTGTTCAAACTGATAATATTCTTAGACCGACTAATATTGATCTTACAATAGTTATTATATGATTTTTTTTTTAATTTATTCATAATAAAAAAATTTTTTTTTAATAGGAAGGTTCAAGATATAAATATAATTTTACTTGTGATTAATATTTGAAATAATATATTAAAAATAGATATTTATTATTATATAAAAAGGTTACGCCTAAAATTTGTACACAAAAAAAGCAGATTTTGATTTGTTTAAAACATTTCAAAATCTGCTTTTTTGTTTAAGAAAATAGTGCACCTGCTGCACTGAATACGCCAATAGATGCAAGCCCCATAATTATACCAGCTAGAACAACTCCACCCATTATTGCTATACAGCTTTTTTTGAAATCCATATCTAAAAAGCTAGCTGCTAGAGTTCCAGTCCATGCACCTGTTCCAGGAAGTGGTATTCCTACAAATAAAAATAAAGCTACATATAGTCCTTGACCAGCCTTTTCTTGTAATTTTTTACCACCTTTTTCACCTTTTTCAAGGCAGAATCTAAAAAATTTTCCAATGAATTTTTTATCAGCTCCCCATTCTAGTACTTTTCTTGCGAAAAAGAATATTAATGGAACTGGAAGCATATTTCCAATTATACAAACTATATAAAGTGGAAGTATTGGTAATGGATTACCCCATGCAGTGCTTAATCCAATTGGTACAGCACCTCTAAGTTCAATTATTGGAACCATTGATATCAAGAATATTAACAAATATTTTTTTAACATAATAATAATCTCCTTAAATTTAATTTAAACTGAAATTTATTTTACTATAAGATATAAAAAAAGTCTATATGATAATGGAAAATTTTATATAATAAGAAAAATAAAAGTTGTTATATGTAAGCTGCACGTTAGTTATTTTTATGTAGTGTTTTTTTTGAAGCCGGAAATGTGAATATATAACCACTTTATTAAGCCGGAAATGTGAATATATATATTAAAAATGCGTGACTTGCTGGTCGCCCGTACAAAGTAGTGTGAGAGTTGTAGTGCCCTCGTTTTGATTTTGATAAATGAGAAATTTAACTAAAAGCTCCCAAGCTGCGCGTCACTTTTTTTAATATATATATTCACATTTCCTACTCTACTATAAAAGGTATGGTAAATATTAATAAATATGGTTGTAATTTAAAGTATGAAGATGTAATATATTTAAATATAAAAGGAGGATTATGATGAAGGTTATTTTAGTGAATGGAAGTCCGAATGAAAAGAGATGTACATATACAGCTCTTAAAGAAGTTGAAGAAACATTAAATAAGCACAATATTGAAACTGAGTTGATTTGGTTGGGAAATAAGCCTATTTCTGGCTGTTTAGGGTGTGGTGCTTGTTTGAAAACATGTAGATGTTTTATGAATGATATTGTAAATGAATTTTTAGATAAAGCTGAATATGCAGATGGCTTTATATTTGGAACACCTGTACACTTTGCATCTGCTAGTGGTAGGATAACATCTTTTATGGATAGGGTTTTTTATGGAAGAAGTAATTTATTTAAAAATAAACCAGCTGCAGGAATAGTATCATGTAGAAGAGGTGGGGCTTCATCAACTTTTGATATGTTGAATAAATATTTTGCAATGAATAATATGCCAATTATAACATCGCAGTACTGGAATATGGTGCATGGTAATAAACCAGAGGAGGTAAAGCAAGATTTGGAGGGTATGCAAACAATGAGAACTCTTGCAAATAATATGGCATGGATTTTAAAATGTATTGAAGCAGGAAAAAACAATGGTATAGATTACCCTGAAAATGAACCTATAATTAGAACAAATTTTATATCTTAATTTTTTGAATGGTGACATTTTTTTAGCTACAGTATGTATATATACTGTAGCTATTAATAATTATAATACTGTGAATAGTGACAATAATTTACGTTGTTCTTATTTTTTTATTTTTTCTTTTATTAATTTGCTTAAAGCAATAATTCCTTCATTATTTAAGTGGGATTTATCAGCACTAATATAGTTTGAATTTCCAATTATCTCATTTTCGCAATCTATTAAAGTAAGATTATTATGTTGTATTTTTTTTAGTTTGTTTATTGTTCCTGATGAAGTTGAAATAATAGTTACTTCGTTTTGTGAACATATTTCTAATATTTCATTCCATTCTTGGTCACTTAGATTAAAAGATGAGTTAAATAAAAAAACAATTTTATGTGTTAGAGAATTATTTTCTTTTTCCTTTTGAAGGGATTGTTTTAAATCATCAAATTTGTAATCTTTTTTTGAGATATATTTTGCTTCAGGAAATGATTTTTCAATTTCTTTATAAGCATTTACTAAAATTTCATTTCCAAAAAATGTTATTTCATTATTTAAAATTTGATTTTGTTTTGCCTGTAATGCTTCTCTTTTTGCTGTAAATTCTTTTTTATAATAATCATAAAGTCCATTATATATTACATCAATAAATGCTTTTTTTCCAGCTGATGTTAAGTGAACTTTATCTGATACAAAGTATTCAGGATGAGGTCTAGTCATTGTGTACCAGTCTATAATATGTACATTATCATATTGTTTTTCTAAGTCAAATAAATCCTGATTTACATGAACAATTCTATCATTTGGTACTGTTAACCAAAAGACTTGTCTACCTTTGCATAAGTCCATAATTGTCTTATATTCTTCTTGAGTGCAATTACCATTTGAACCAAATTCAAATATAATTGGATCACCAAGTTTTCCATTATTAATAAGTTTTGTTAATAATTCAGGGGCAATTGATGCTGTTCTACAGTATTTGGCGTCAATATATATATTTGGAAATCGTGCATATAAATCTTTTGCTGAGTTCTCCATAACTGAATCTCCCATAGCTACGGCAGTCATATTTGTAATAACATCTGCAAGTTTGGTTTCATCAGAATTAATTTCTTGAAGTGCTTTTTCAAATTCAGCCTGTTTTTCTTGAAATCTTTTATTATATTCATTTTGTCTTGTTTCAATTAATGTTTCATTTTGAGCAAGCTCTGACTTTAAATCATTCATTTCTTTTGTGTTATCCTGCATAATATAAAATTTATAAAGTCCAGATAAAGCAATTATTAAAATTAATATTTTTAAAATATATTTTAATAAAAATTTACCTTTATTTTCTGTTAATACATAATGGAAGAAACATGACAATATCAATAAAATAGGTGTAACGATAGCTAACTTTATATTATTTGATAAAGTTGAATATTGTAAAAAGAATATAATTGGATATTGTAGTATATAAAATTCATAACTAATACTTGAGAAGTATTTAATTAGTTTGCTGCCAATAGTTGTCCTTTCTGATGATAAAACAATACTATAATCAATGATTCTACATGATATTAATGATGTTAAAATCATACATATTGAAAATAAACTTGAGCTTGCATCAATTTTAACAAACATTATACCTAATAAAACTATATATATTAAAAAGATTGAAATACTTGCTTTTTTGCTCTTTAAAAAATCTGGTATTAATGGTTTATAGTAATGATGAATAAATCCAACACTAACACCAAACAATAATGAGAATATTCGATTAAATGTATTATAATAACTATCCATTATATTTTGACTTTTACTTGATATATAGAAGTATATGCATCCTGATATTGCTAATAAAATTGAAATTATGCATGGAATTGATTTATGACATTTATCTCCAAGTTTTCGTAATGGTATATATAATAAAGGAAATACTAAATCAAATTGTAAAAGAATTGCTATATACCACAAATGCATAAATGGTGAATTAATATGTTGTGCAAAGTAATCCATATTCGCAGATAATTGCCAAAAATTATTATAACCTAATAAAATTGATTTTAATTCAGGCTTTAAACTAGGTAATGCTATATCTGGCAAATAAGGTATAAAATTTACTGTAATTAAAACTATAATAACTAAAGGTAGGTAAATTTTTAATAGTCTAGAGCTGTAATAGTCTTTAAAAGAGAAATTTTCTTTTTTTGATTGTGATAAACATGAAAGAAAACCGCTAAGTACAAAAAAACAGCAGACAGCTAAATATCCTCCTTTTAGTAAATTTAAGTGATATAGAAAAACTGCAATACATGAAAACAATCTTAATATATCTAAGTAAATAAAGTATTTTTTCTTTTGTTCCATTTTATTCCCTCCGTTTTGTAAGTAGTATATAATAGTTTAAAATATAAGTCAATTTATGTCGAATTTAAAATTTCCCTTTTTAGAGATTTTTGAAAATTTATATTGACTTTTGTTAATAATGGTGTTACGATAAATGACGTGAATTTAGAGGGATACCTGTAAACATTCCGAACACAGTAGTCAAACTCTACTTTTTCAGTATTTATATGATTTTATGTATCATTTTTAAGTATTGCAAAATTTAGATTACACTATAGTAAGCGAAGAATAAGACAATTAATCATATAGATACCAAGTATTATATAAAATACTTGGTATTTTTGTGTCTTAAAAAATAGGTAAAATAGTTAATTTAATGTGCAATAGAGCTAACGGAGGTTGGTTAATTTTTTATAAAGGGGGAGTAGGAAAATAGTTTTTTAATAAATATTGGGAGGTAATTTATGTGTGAGAAATTTGAAAATGTTGTTAACAAAGATTTACTAGAGTATATTAAAGATAATGTGTTTCCAGTATATGATTTAAATGGAAAATCTCATGATTTGAATCATATTAAATATGTTCTTAATAGAGCTTTTGAAATATCAATTCCATATGAAAAAGAGCTAAATTATGATATGTTGTATACTGCAGTTAGTTTTCATGATATAGGAGATCATATTGATAGAGCTAACCATGAAAAAGTATCTGCAAAATGTATGTTTGAAGATAAAAATTTGGAAAAATTCTTTTCTGAAGAGCAGAGAGTTGTAATTAAAGAAGCAATAGAGGATCATAGATCTTCTAGTAAAAATACTCCAAGAAATTTATATGGAAAAATACTTGCTTCAGCGGATAAAAGTACAGATATTAATATGTTTTTCAAAAGGTCATATGAATATGGTTTAGAGCATTATAAAGATTTAAATCAAGAGCAACAATTACAAAGAGTTTATGAGCATGCTGTAAATAAGTTTGGCAAAGAAGGATATGCTGTAACAAAGTATTATGTGGAAGATAAAAAATATGCAGAATATTTAAAAGAGCTGCAATATTTAATAGACAATAAACAAGAATTTTTTGATAAATGTAAAAAAGTTTTAAATATTAAATAGTATACTTTGAGATATGCTTAAAGTATATAATATTTGATAAAAGTAATTACAATTATCAAAACTTCTTTCTATAATTATTATATTTTAAGCATATTCTCAAAATTACTAGAAGGGAAGTTCTAATATGAATGAGGAAATTTTTTCACAGGAGAAGGATAAACTAAAAGAAATAGTAAAAAAAATAAATGAAGAGGAAGCTAATATTGATACAGCACTGAGCCAAACATCAATGAATTATGATATGGAAAATATTGCGTTTGCAAATGTTTTACAAGCACAGGTAAAAAAGTTAGAAGATATTAAAAAAATAAAAACAAAACCATATTTTGCAAGAATGGATTTTAGAGAAAGTGGAAAGGAAACGGAAAAATTTTATATAGGTAAAATTTCATTATTAGACCATAAAACTGCATATCCAATTATTGTTGATTGGAGAGCTCCTATTGCTAATTTATATTATGAAGGCAAGATAGGTGAGGCTGAATATGAATGTCTTGGAGAAAAAATTAAAGGAGAGATATCTTTAAAAAGGCAGTATATTATAGAAAATCAGGAATTGTTAAAATATGTGGATATTAATGTTACAGGTAATGACGAATTATTACAAAATGCTTTAGAGGAAAAAGCTGATGATAGATTAAAAAATATAGTAGCGACTATTCAAGATGAACAAAATAAAATAATAAGAGCAGATATTAATTCTCCATTAATTGTTCAAGGTGTTGCAGGAAGCGGAAAAACAACAATAGCTCTTCATAGAATAGCATACTTAATTTATAATTATGAGAAAAAATTTAGACCGGAAGAATTTATGATAATAGCACCAACTAAATTCTTTTTGAATTATATTTCAAATATACTTCCAGATTTAGGAGTAAATGATGTTAGACAATGTACTTTCGAAGATTTTGCTTATGATATAATTGGAAAAAAAATGAAGATTTCTGATAATAATGAGAAATTGGTGATGATTGTAAATAAAGAGTTTGATAAAATAAATAATGGTAATATTGATGTAATGATTAAAGAATCAAAATTTAAAGCTTCTATTAATTTTAAAAATATTATTGATGAATATTTAACCACTGTTGAGGATAATTATATTCCTAAAAATGATTTTGTTTTTTATGATGAAGTTATTATGAAATATAATGATATAGATTATTTATTTAGACATACATATAAAATGTATAATTTTACAATGAGAATAAATGAAATAGAAAAAAATCTAGTTGCAGCTTTAAATAAAAAATCAGAAAAAATTATAGAGCGAATTAAAGCTGAGAGAAGCAAAAAAATTGAAGGTTTTGTTGGAGAAGAGCGTGTAAAATTATATGAAGAATATGATAAATCTATTAAATTATTAGAAAAGAATGGTAAAAAAATTGCTAGGGAATATTTAAATCAAATTCCCAAAAAAGATTGTATTAATTATTATAGAGAATTTATTGATAAATACCTTATAAGTTCAAATGAAGTTTTGAACTACTTGAAAGAGAATACATTAAATAATTTGTCGAAAAATGAAATATCGTTTGAAGATTTAGCTCCATTAATGTATATTCAAATTAAAATTTTTGGAATAAAAGAAAAATGTAAAATAAAACATGTTGTAATAGATGAAGCTCAAGATTATGGTGAATTTCAATTTGATGTTTTAAAAACAATTATTAATAGTAATTCTATGACTATACTTGGTGATATAGCTCAAGGAGTTCATTTTTATAGAGGAATTGAAAATTGGAAGAGATTTATGGATGTTGAGTTTAATAATGTCAAAACAGTATATAAAACATTGAAAAAAACATATAGAACAACAAAGGAGATAATGGATGTTGCAAATTATGTAATTTCACAATTGCCAGAATATGAAAAAGAATTTATTGTAATGGGTGAACCAGTTATTGATAGAAAAAATTCTATTGATATAGAGAAATTTGTAGATAAAAGTGATTTTGTTAATAAAATAAATAATAGACTTGAAGAGCATTTGAAACAAGGATATAAGTCTATTGCAATTATTGGGAAAGATATGGAGGAATGTAAAAATATTGAGAAAGAAATTAGAAAGATAAGATCTGATGTAAAATTAATCAAAAGTAAAGATTCAGAGTATAATTCTGGAATATCTATTGTTCCATCATATCTTGCCAAAGGTCTAGAATTTGATTGTGTAATAATTTCTAATGCAAATTGTGATAAATATATGAATAATAGTCTAGATATAAAGCTTTTATATGTAACAATAACAAGGGCAATGAGTAAATTAGATATTTTTTATTCAAATAAACTTGCAATGTCATTAGATAAAATATTAATAAATTGAAAGGTGGAAAAAATATGGAAGATTTAACAATTGATATTGGAGAATGGAGATTAAACTGTAGATCAACTGCAATTATAATACATGATAATAAGATATTATTACATCATAATTTAAAAGATCCATATTATGCATTAGTAGGTGGTAGAATTAAAATTGGAGAAGATTCAGGGCATACTGTAAAACGTGAATTTAAAGAAGAAACTGGAAAAGATATAGAGCTTACAGGTTATATAGCTACAATAGAAAATTTTTTTGAACTAAAAAATAAAAAATATCATGAAATTACTTTTGTTCATAAAGCAGAATTTGTTAATGATGAGGATAAAAAAATTATATCTACAATAAATAATATTGAGGAAAATGCTGAAGTTGATATTCAATATGAGTGGATTGATATTGCAGAAATTGAAAAAACTCCAATAAGACCCAATGTAATAAAGAATATATTGATGAACAATGTATTTCCAACACATGAAATAAATAATGATTTAAAACCTTGTTCATATTTTGATTTTATAATTAATGATAAATCTATAAAAGCTCTTTATGATCAAATTGATGAAAGAGAAAATAACAATGAAAAGGCGTGGGCGCATCATAATTGGAATCATGTTACAAATGTGATGAGTGTTGTTAGTAAAATATTAAATGATTTGAATTGTGATGAAGATATAATAGAAGCTACTAAAATTGCAGCATTATTACACGATACTGGAGCATTACAAGGTAAGGAAAATCATGCATATAGAAGTTATAAGTTTGCACAAGAATATTTTGAAAAAAACAATATAAAATTTGCAAAAAAAGATATGGTGTTGGAAGCTATTAAGAATCACAGTGATGGATTTGATACAGAAAATATAATTCAATTAGCACTGATTTTAGCAGATAAATTGGATATTAAATATACAAGAGCAACAAAAAAGGGATTAGAAGTTGTAGGAATGAGACAAACTCAATATATAAAAGATATTGAATTAAAGATTAATGATAATATCTTAGAAATTAACTTTGTTACTGACAATAATATTAATAAAAAAGAGCTTGAAGACTACTATTTTATGAAAAAAGTTGGTAATGCTATAAAAGCTTTTTCAAAAAAATTATCATTAAAATATGTAGTACTAATCAACAGAGAAACATGGAATCAAATATTATAATTATTCAATAATAAAGGTAAAAAATATAAATCTTGAATCAAATACGTTGACATAATTAACATGATTTGGTAAAATTAGAGTGCTATGTAGTTAGTATGTAGTAAATAAAACGAATAAAATGAATAAAACCAATGAAAAATATGGAGGTATTTAAAATGAAAAACACAGCAGAGATGAACTACATCGAGTTTGCTTTGGAGCGGGATGATGTAAAATCCTATGAAGATCTCAGAAAAGCACTTGGAGTAAGCTTAAGTAAAGTATGGAGAGCTTGTAATCGCGATTTAACCGAAAACGAAAAAGAAGATTTAAAGAAGAAGCTTGAGGAAAAAAAGGTTGATATTGAAGATTTTTCCAATAGTTGTGAAGTTTTAAAAATGCTCTTTTTATCTAGAAGAAAGCAAACAAAGCACGCAAGAAAATTTGATATTAAAAATCAAATGATTCGCAATATCATGGAAAAATATCCAGAAGAAACTATGGAGCTTATTGAGCGCAGATCTAACGATGAACAGGAGTTCCAGATTTTTTTATCTATGTATGAAAAATTCAGAAAAGAGTTTTCAAAGTACAAACCAAAACAAAAAAAAGAGGTTATAATGATTATCTTTGATGAAACAAAGACATATTCTATAGATGAATTTGTATTGTTTGTAAATGATACAAAGATAATCCATGGTGAAGAATCTCTTTTGAAAATTTTGGGGAAAAATAGTTTGAGAACTTTAAAATTTAACTTAAAGAAAAGTTTTCCAACTTATAATGTGTCAGCCAAAGTTTCAATTGAGAATTTAGGAAAAGTTAAAGATTCTAAAGTAGCTGAAGAACCAAAGGTAGAAGAGGAAACCAAGCCTACTAAAGTAGCTGAAGAGCCAAAGGTAGAAGAGGTAACCAAGCCTACTAAAGTAGCTGAAGAGCTCAAAGTAGAAGAGGAAACCAAGCCTACTAAAGTAGCTGAGGAACCAAAGGTAGAAGAGGAAACCAAGCCTACTAAAGTAGCTGAAGAGCTCAAAGTAGAAGAGGAAACTAAGCCTACTAAAGTAGCTGAAGAGCCAAAGGTAGAAGAGGTAACCAAATCTGCTAAAGTAGCTGAAAAGCCTAAAGTAAAAGAGGAAACCAAGCCTGTTATGTCTGCATATCAAAAGTCTTTTGGTAATCGTAAATTTAAGATTCTTGATGATGGCGTTTATGAATGGTCATCTAATATAGAATCTGCAAAAGATGGAACAATGGTTGCTGTAGATACTAATTTATTGGTAAGCGCGAAATTTAGGAATAATATAATCAATAGATTTAGAAAAATCGGGATTTCATCTATGGTAATGAAAGAATTACGGAACTTGGCTGACCGTAAAGATGAGGCTAGAGTAGGAATAAATACGGTGGCAAATAATATTTTGAATAACAAAGGAATAACAAAGTTTTTCCCAATTCCAGATATGAGAGTGTTGGGAAAAATATATCCAGATCTTGATAGGGATATAGAGATTATTCAATCTATTATTGAAGGTAAAGATTCTATAACATTTGTTACTGCGGATGCTGGAGCTGCTGTTTATGCATGGTCTGTTGGTTGTCCATGTAGATTTCTTAAAACAGATCTTAAAAACACTATGCAGAAAGATATTTCATGTATGAGTGATGGAACAGCTTTTTTAGATAATGTTTGTATAAGAAATGTACTCCAAAGGCTTGATAAATTTTGGAGGATAGTGATATCTTCAGAATATGCTAAGATGTTAAACCAAAAGAAATCAAGCTTTGAAGATATAAAAAATTTACAGATAGCAATAGCCACAGATACTAGAAGATTTATTCCTGAAAAACTGAATTCCGATTCCAAATACAATCGTATGGCATATGAGGCAGAAGTAATAAGTCTTTGCCTTGAAAAGGACTACACTTTGGTTTCTAATAACAAAGACTTTCTGGCTTATGCATGGTCTTTTGGTGTTAAAGTAGCTCTTATTTAATTTTGTTTTATTTTCCCGCAAAGCAATTTGTTTTGCGGGTTTTTCTTGACAAATTATAAAACTTAAAATATAATATTTCTAATATTTAAATCAGTGATTAAGAAAATATTTACAATATAATTATAAAAGCGAACTAGAGCATTGGTGAAAGTCTAGTGATAATTTAGTAAATATTAGAGCTTATGAGTGATTATAAGAAATTAATTATAAAAGTATTATAATCCGTATATCTACGTTACAGATTTGAGAGGGTTAAAAATATTTAACCAATTAGAGTGGTACCATGTGAATATCGCATCTCTAGAGCTATCTAGAGGTGCGTTTTTTGGTGTAATAGAAAGGAGTTTTTTTATGGATTTAATTACAAAAACAGAGCAAATCTTAAAAGATGTATTATTAAAAAATAATTTTGAAGAAGAAAATATTTCTTTAAATGTTTCAAGTAAACCAGAGCTTGGACAATTTCAATATAATGGAGCAATGGCCTTAGCTAAAAAGAATCATACTAATCCACGTGAAATTGCAGAAAAAATTGTTGAAGGATTAAATGAATATGATATTTTTGAAAACATAAACATAGCAGGTCCTGGATTTATAAATATTTCTTTTAGCAAGAAATTTTTAATTGAATATTTAAATTCTATTGTAATAGATATGTCTAAAAATGTAAAAAAATATCCAAGTAAGAAAGTATTTTTTGATTATGGTGGTGCTAATGTTGCCAAAGCACTTCATGTTGGACATTTAAGAACAGCTAATATAGGAGAGGCATTAAAGAGATTAACAAAATTGGTTGGAAATGAAGTTATGTCAGATGTTCATCTTGGTGATATAGGAAGACAATCTGGTATGGTTATGTATCAATTAAGGGAAGAGCATCCTGATTGGGTTTTCTTTGATGAAAATTATAAAGGAGAATATCCTTCAGAGATACCAATCACAAATGCTGATTTAGAGCGTATATACCCATTAGCGAGTACTAAAGCAAAAGAAGATGATTCAATAATGGAAGAGGTTCGTCGTATTACTGCAGAGCTTGATAGAGGGAATCCTGGATATGTTAAATTATGGAATATTATTCGTGAAATATCTATAGCTAATATTAAAAAAACATATACAGAATTAAATGCTGTTTTTGATTTATGGGAAGGTGAAACAGATTCATATCCATATATTGATGAAATGCTAGAAATACTAAGAAAAAATGGATGTTTAGTTGAAAGTCAAGGTGCTCTAATTTGTGATGTAAAAGAAGAATCAGATAAAGCTGAAATACCTCCTCTTGTGGTTATTAAAACTGATGGAACTACATTATATGCAACAAGGGAGCTTGCTACAATCTTATCAAGAATGAAAAGATTTAATCCTGATGAAATTGTATATATTGTTGATAATAGACAAGGTATGTATTTTGAGCAAGTATTTAGAACAGCTCATAAGTCTAATTTAGTTAGTGATGAAACAAAATTAACTTTCATTGGAACTGGAACAATGAATGGAAAAGATGGAAAACCATTTAAAACTAGAGATGGCGGAGTTATGAAGTTAGATTCATTATTAAATGAAATAAAAGAAGAAACATCAAAATATGTAAAAGATAATGAAAATATGACAAAACAAGAGCAAAAGGAAATATCTGATAAAGTTGCTGTAGCAGCATTAAAATATGCAGATTTATTGCCAAATGTAGAAAAAGATTATATATTTGATATTGCTAAATTTTCTAGCTTAGAAGGTAAAACAGGTCCATATATATTATATTCTGCAGTCCGTATGAAATCTTTACTTTCTAAAGCAGGGAAAATAGAATATAAATTAAATGATATTTATTCACAGACTGAAAAAGAGCTGATAACAAAAATATTGGAAATGCCTATAAGAATTGATAAAGCGTACAGAAATAAAACTTTAAGTGATATAACAGAATATATATATGAGGTTGATAGCTTATTCAATAAGTTTTATGGTGAAAATAGAATTCTAGTACAAGAAGATATAAACAAAAAACAGTCATGGCTTTATATTACAAATTTAGCATATCAAGTTAATAAGTTGTTACTTAATGTTTTAGCAATAGATATACCAGAAAAGATGTAATTTATTGCAATTGTGCACTTTATATGTTTTTTAATAAGCTGGATTAAGATATTTTCTAAAAGCTCCCAAGCTGCACGTTAGTTATTTTAATGTAATATTTTTTTGGAAAGCCGGATAAGTGAATATATATATTAAAAATGCGTGACTTGCTGGTCGCCTATACAAAGTAGTGTGAGAATGGTAGTGCCCTCGTTTTAGTTTTGTGATATTAAAATATTTTCTAAAAGCTCCCAAGCTGCACGTACTTTTTTATATATAAAATTAATATAATAAGCCGGATATGTGAATATATATATTAAAAATACGTGACTTGCTGGTCGCCCATACAAAGTAGTGTGAGAATTGTAGTGCCCTCGTTTTAGTTTTGTGATATTAAAATATTTTCTAAAAGCTCCCAAGCTGCGCGTCACTTTTTTAATATATATATTCACATATCCTACTCTACTAAATTAAAGATGAATAGTAGCAGTTTATTAAAAATAAAATTAAAATCGTGTTATATTAAGAAAAATAGAAAGGAATGTTTTTATGAAGGAAAAATTTATTGAACTTTTAAGAAGTACAAATAGAGAAGGAATAGAGGATTTAATTGCTTTTTTAGATAAAACAGATTTTTTTACAGCACCGGCAAGTACTAGATTTCATGGATCTTTTGAAGGAGGATTATTAGAGCATAGTCTTAAAGTATATGAGATTTTAGATTATAAAGTAAAGCATTGTGTAATTGATATGAATGTTTCTGAAGATACTATAAAATTGGTTGCATTATTACATGATATTTGTAAATTAAATTTTTATAAAGTAGATTACAGAAATGCTAAAAATGCTCTTGGTGAATGGGAAAAAGTTCCTTATTATACAATTGATGATACTATACCTTATGGTCATGGCGAAAAATCTGTTATGATGATTTCTGAATATATAAAATTAACACCAGAAGAAAAATATAGTATTCGTTGGCATATGGGATATACAGAGCCTAAAGAGCTATATAATACTATAGGGTCAGCATATAAAAAATATCCACTTGCGTTATTAACACATGAGGCAGATTTGGAAGCAACATATTTATTTGATATTTAAAAAGAACAAATTATAAAGCAAGAGCGGACATTAATAACATTTGCTCTGTCTGAAGTATTTTTAAGTCCGCGTTTTTGTTTGTGCGTAAAAATTATGCATTATATAAAAAACAATAGAAATAACAAATTTCTATTGTTTTTTTATTTTTGGTTTTGCAACCAAAGAGGCTAAATAACCAAAAAATACTGCAGCTGCAATTCCTCCAGCTGAGGCTTTTACACCGCCTATAAATGCACCTAATAGACCTTCTGATTTAACAGCTTCAATAGTTCCTTTTGCCAAGTTAGCTCCGAATCCTAATAAGGGAACAGTTGCACCACATCCCGCGAAATCAATCAGATGTTTATATATTCCAACAGCTCCTAGAATAACTCCAGCTGTTACAAATGTAACTAATATTCTTGCTGGAGTTAATTTTGTTTTATCTATTAGAATTTGTCCTATAATACATATTAATCCACCAACTAAAAAGCATCTTAAAAGTTGCATCAAATCTATACTTTGTATAAAATCCATAATATAACCTCCAAATTTTATAAATATATAGTTTATTATTTACAGAATTTTTTGATTATATGCATTTTTATATCATATAAAATAGAAAAAACAGTATAATAAAATACTGTTTTTTTACTTAAAATAGATTTTTATTTTAAAATTTTGATTTGACCTAATAATGGAACTTCTTTTTCTTCTTGGTTGATAGCTGCTATTAATCCTAATATCCAGCATACAAAACAGAAGATACTCCATAATCCACCAACTATTGGTCCTACAAAAGGAATAAATGCAACTATTGTTCCTGCAAGACTAGCTAACATTATAACTAATGCTTGATTTAAATGGAATTTTGCTCCTTCTTTATCTCCTGCGCAAAAAGCTACGATTAATCCTATCCATGTAAGATATGCAACCCATCCTGTTGTTTTTGTATCCATAACAGAACCTCCCTTATTATTTTTTAGAAAATTAATTCCAAAAATATTTTAGCATATATTACAAAAAGTGACAAGAAGTATTTTAAAATTATTTAAAGGGAAAAGGGGACGGTTCTCTTTTCCCTTTTTCCGCAAAAAATGCAAATTATCTTTATATACGTTAAGAAACATGATATAATTGAAATGAAGTGTATAAAACATAGAAAATATTTGAATCAGAAAGGATAGCTATATATGGGAAGAACGGTAAATGAATTAGAGTATTTTGATTTTTCTGCACAACCAGGAAAAGAAAAATCAGGTAGAATTAGTCAATATGTTGGAAATATACTAATTAGTGTTATAACATATTACACAGGACAAAATTATATAAAACAAGCATATATTTCGTTATTGAATCAAACATTTCCACATTGGGAATGGTTAATTGTAACAAATAAAATTGACAATACACTTAAAGAGCTTAAGAAAATAGATAAAAGGATAAAAATAATAGAGATAGAAGAAGATAGAATTGCAATGGCTCAATATATTGCAGCTGAGCAAGCTAAAAGCGACATTCTATTATTATTTCCAGAAGAAGATTTAATTGATAAAACAATGCTTGAATGTGGATATTTTACTATGAAAACAAATCCAGAAGGAATTTGGGCATATTCAAGAATGGTTAATTTCGATAAAAGTAATGGTCTATATAATGAGAAATTAGCAATATATAAAATGGCTAAGAAAAATATTATTTCAAAATGTGCCTGTATTAGAAAAGATAAATTTTTAGAGCTAAGTGAATTTATGAAACTACCAGATGGTGTGAACGAAGACTGGTACATGTGGTTATATTTTCTAAGTAAAAAATATGTACCAATTAAGATGGATTTTTATGGATATTGGCATAGAAAGAAAAACGAAAACATAGAAACTGTAAATAATATTACTAAATTATCAAAAGAGTATATTGATAAAATGAAATCTGAAATAAAGTTAGATACAAACACAATAGAATTCGATAAAATTTATCAAATTGATTATAAGGATATACCGCAAAAAATAGATTTAACAAAAAAGGAGATTTTTAATAGTGATAAAAAGAAAATACTATTTATAGCACCTTGGTTTGTTGTTGGTGGAGCAGATATATTTATGCTTAATTTAATAAAAGGATTAAATGCAAAAGGGTATGAAATAAGTGTTGTTACAACCCAAAAATGTGATTATATATTAAGACAACAAGTTGAAAAATATGTTGAAGAATACTTTGATTTAACAACATTCTTAAAAGAAAAGGATTGGGCTAGTTTTATATACCATATTATAAAATCAAGAAAAATTCAGTGTGTTTTTATAAGTAATAGTTTTTATGGATATTATGTTTTGCCATGGCTTAAATATCACTTTAAAGATGTTCCATTTGTTGATTATATTCATGCAGAAAATTGGACCTTAAGAAATGGAGGTTTCCCTAAGGATTCAAATGCGGTGGCAAATTATCTAGATGAAACATATACATGTACGAAACATCTAAAAGAAATAATGTATAAAATAATGAATCGAAATATAAAAAATATTAAAACCGTGTATATTGGCACAGATACAGATAAATATGATAATAAAAAGAAGTATGATGGTGAGGAAGAGCTTTGTAACAAATATAAGAATAAAAAAGTTATATTATTTGTAGGTAGAATGGTTCATTATAAACGACCTCTTTTTGCAATAGAAGTTTTAAAAGAATTATTAAAACAGCGAAATGATGTAAAATTAGTAATGGTTGGTGATGGTGCTGCATTTGAAGATGTTAAGAAGAAAATTGAGGATGAAAAATTAGAGGATTATGTTGATGTATATGGAATGCAAGATGATGTAAGAAAATTCTATAAAATTGCAGATGTAACTTTAATATGCTCTCTAAGAGAAGGATTAACATTAACAACATATGAATCATTATCAATGGGAACTCCAGTAGTTTCTTGTAATATCGGAGGACAAAAAGAGCTTATTAGTAAAGATGTAGGAGTTTTGGTAAGACCATATCAAATGCCAGAGCAACAATTTGATTTTGACTATTCTGCAGATGAAATTGAAGAATATAAAAATGCTATATTGAAAATATTAGAAAATGAAAATAAAATTAATTATGAAGAAATATGCAGAGAAAAGGTCGTTAAAGATTTTTCTATAAATAAAATGATTAATGATATGGATAAATATTTAACTAAACTTATAAAATCAAAATCAAAAGTTAATCCAAGCTATTGTAATAGTATTGGTTTTGCAGAAAGATATTTACTTGTAAATAGTATGTTAGAAGCTTTAAATAAAAGTATTGAAGAAAAGAACAAGGAGATTGGTAATAATGGATAAAAGGAAAATTGCAATAATTGCAGATATACCTAATTGGTCATTCGATATAATAGCAAAGTTAATAAAAAAGGAATTATCTTATAAATATCAAATTGATATATTTTATTGTGTTACAGAATTTAATAAAGATTTATTTCAAATATTGGAGAAAACAAAAAATTATGATGTTATTCATTTTCTAGCAAGAAAACTATTAATGCAATTTGAAGATGAAAATTTTAAGCAAAACATTAAAGATAATAATTATGATTATGATGAATATGTGAGTAATGTTACAAAGAAAATAACTACGTGCGTATATGACCATTTAGCTATTAATGATCCGGATATTGATTATAGAAAAATATATAGGCTATATTGTAAAGAATATTTGGTTTGTTCAAAAAAGCTATATGATATTTATGCTAATATACCAAATTGTCCTAAGCCCTGGGGTGAAATCATTGATACAATAGATATAGACATATTTACTCCATCTAATTTGGAAAGATTCGATAAAGCTAATATAGAGAATAGACCATTAGTAATTGGCTGGGTTGGTAATAGTAATTGGAATAAAAAGTCAGATAATGATATAGATTATAAAGGATTGAAAACTATATTAGAAGTTGCAATAAAAGAGCTAAAAGATGAAGGGTATAATATAGTTTCTCATTATGCAGATGTGAATGATAAATACCGTGATGCTATAGAAATGCAAAAGTATTATAGTGAAATAGATATATATACATGTGTTTCATTAATTGAAGGAACACCAAGACCTGTGTTGGAATCTATGTGTTGTGGAGTTCCAATCATAACAACTGATGTAGGAATTGTATATGAAGTTTTAGGAAATAAACAAAAAGAATTTATAATTAAAGATAGGTCAGTTGAGGCTTTAAAAGAAAAAATAATATTTTTATATAATAATAGATCTGTATTAAAAAAGCTATCAGATGAAAATATAAAAGAAGGTAAAAAGAATTCATCAAAAACAACGATAAATAAGTATATTGAATTATTTGATAGCATAATAAATTAGAAAAGTGGAAAAAAGGAGCGGTCCACTTTGGCACAAATTTTTGTTGACTTATAATAATTATGAATATATAATAATTCAAGATTTTATAAGGAGGTACAACAGATGAGAAAATATTTTGGAACAGATGGAATCAGGAGAATTGCAAATACAGAATTAACTCCTGAATTAGTATATAAAGTAGCAAAGGCAGGAGCGTATGTGTTATCTAAACATACAGACCATGCACCAACAATATTTATAGGAAGGGATACACGTATATCAGGAACACTTATTGAAAGTGCTATGACAGCTGGATTTTTAAGCTATGGTGCAAATGTAAAAATGTTAGGTGTAATGCCAACACCAGCAGTTGCATATTTAACAAAAAAATTCAAAGCAGATGCAAGTGTTGTTATATCAGCATCACACAATACATTTGAATTTAACGGAGTAAAATATTTCAGCAACAAAGGTATGAAAATTCCAGATGAATTAGAAGAAGAAATTGAAGAAGTTATGGATTCTGGAAAAATAAATGAATTAACAGCTGTTAATGATAAAATAGGAACATCAGAAATAGTAACAGAATTACTAGACGAATATGTTTATTTCTTTAGAAAAAACTTTGAAGAAGATTTAGAAAGATTAAACAGAGATGACTTTGTAGTAGCTGTAGATACAGCAAATGGAGCAACATCAGTAGTTGCAGATAAAGTTTTTACAGTATTAGGAATAAAACATCATATATTAAATGATAGTCCAAATGGAATTAACATAAACGACGGATGTGGCTCTACACATCTAGAAATGTTAAAACAATATGTAATAGACAAAAAATGTAGTTTAGGAATTGCATATGATGGAGATGGAGATAGATGTTTAGCTGTTGACGAAAATGGAAATGAAATAGATGGAGATAAAATAATAGCAATAATTTCACAATACTTAAAATCAAAAGGAAAATTAAACAAAGACACAATAGTAGCAACAGTAATGAGCAATTTAGGATTAAACAAATATGCTAAACAAAATGAATTAAACTTTGTTCAAACAAAAGTTGGAGATAGATATGTTTTAGAAGAAATGCTAAAAAACGGATACAATCTAGGAGGAGAGCAATCAGGACATGTAATATGTTTAGACTACAATCCAACAGGTGACGGAATTTTAACATCATTAATGATAATAAGAGCAATATTAGAGCAAGGCAAAAAAGCATCAGAAGTTGCATCAATAATGAAAGCATATCCACAAGTATTAATAAATGCCAAAGTATCATCAGATAAAAAATATGACTTTGACAAAGACGAAGAAATAAAATCAGCAATAGAAAAATTAAACAAAGAATTTGATGGCAACGGAAGAGTTCTAATAAGAGCATCAGGAACAGAGCCACTAGTAAGAGTAATGATAGAAGGCGAAGACCAAGACTACATAAAACAAAAAGCACAAACAATAGCAAATTTAATTGAACAGAAACTTGGGGATGGAGCAAAAAAATAAAGAGAATCTAAACATTGTAAAATATGAGAATTTGATTTGACAAATAACACATTACATGTTACCATAACATCATAGTATTTCAATTAGACCATTCGCGTAATACTATCTTAAGGAAATAAACTAGAAATAGTTTTAATAATAAAGAATGTTATAAAATCTTTCTTTATGAATGGCAAAAATATAAACCATAGCAAAATTTTATGGTTGTTTTTGCATATGTTCATAAGGAGGGATTTTATTTTTTTACAACCAAATAAAAGTAAATGAAGGAAGGAGTGTATGTTGTATTTAAGTTATTAAATATATCATACAAGATAGAAAATGAATGAGGAATTAGAATATTATTCAAAACTTGCAGATTGGGATTTTAATCAAATAAATTATAAAGAGGAGATATTAACAGATTGGAATTTTTTCAATTGCATAAAAAGGAATACAAATGAAACATCGTTATGCTTAGATCTTGGAACAGGTGGAGGAGAAAAAGTATTGAATGAATATCCAGATGTTGGAATGGTAATTGCTACAGATTTTTCAAAGAATATGATAAATACAGCAAAGGAGAATGCAATTAAATATCCAAAAAAGAAAGTAAAGTTTTGCGAAATGAATAGTTTAAAAATGAATTTTCCAGACAACTTATTTAATCTTGTTTCTGCAAGACATACTAAAATAGATGCAAAACAAATATATAAAACCCTAGCGCCAAATGGTGTGCTTGTAATTGAAGGAATAGACAAAAAAGATTGCTGGGACTTAAAAGAAATATTTAAAAGAGGACAAGGATATAGAGAAAAAAAATCAATTTCAGAAAAAGATTATGAAGATGTTGTAAATGCCGGATTTTCAAAGATAGAAAAAGTTGAAATATTAATAAACGAATATTATGAAAATAAAGATGATTTAATGAAATTGATACTAAAGACACCAATTATATATGATTTTTGTGAAATTGAAAATAGATGTAAACTAGTTGATATCGATTTATTTAATGAATATGTGAAAAGATTTAAAACAAATAAAGGAATATTGTTAAAAAGAGCATTATATGGAATTGTTGCCAAAAAATAAAAAATATATTTCTAAAGATAAGGATTTTTATAATAAATATTTATTAATATCAGTTATTATGTTATACTAAAAACATAATAACTGATTATTACATTAAGGAGGAGCATATGGATGATATAAAAGAAGAGCTTGAGCAAATAAAAAGGCTCTTAATAACAAAATTTAATCCATTAGCAATTATATTATTTGGTAGCTATAGCAGAAATTCTCAAAGAGAGGATAGCGATATAGATATTGCTATGATTGCAAATGAAACAAGTAAAAATGAACTATTTGTAGTGAAAAGCAATTTAGAAGAACAAGTAAAAAGAGATATTGATTTAATAAATTTAAATTCGGAAGAAGTTTATGATAGTTTCAAATATGAAGTGTTAATGAATGGAATAGTAATATATTGCAAAGATGATTATAAATATGATTTATATAAAATTACAACAATAAGAGAATACCTTGAATTAAACGAAAGCAGACAAGACATTATAAAAAGGATAAAAGAAGGAGGAACAATATATGGAAAATAAGAGCGTTATATTAAATAAGTTTGAAACAATAGAAAAATGTATAAATAGAATAAATGAAGAGTATCAAAATAATCCAGAAAATTTAGATGATTATAGAAAAATGGATATGATAGTTTTAAATTTACAAAGGGCCTGCGAAGCAGTATTAGATTTAGCTGTATATATTGTTTCTACAAGAAAACTTGGATTACCACAAACAAAAAGAGAAGCATTTATATTATTAGAAGAAAACAACATAATAGACTCAAAAATGTCAAAAAATATGCAAGGAATGGTTGGTTTCAGAAATATAGCAGTTCATGATTATAAGGAAATAGATGAAGAGATTTTAAAAGATGTAATTGAAAATCATTTAAATGATTTATTAGATTTTGCAAGAATCTTATTATAATAATGAAGAAGACAGAAAATATTTTTAAGTCAAATATATAGCAAGAAACTTGAATAATTAAAAAGTTAAATATATGAAAACAGAGCCCTCAATGAGGAGCTCTGCTTTTTTGAAAAATCATACATTTTTTACGAGAATTTGTCCTGCAATAACAGCAGCATCTGGACCTACAAGACCTGATGGAAAAAGATTTCCTGTTTTGAAATGTTTCATGAAGTATTGACGAATTACAATATATTCGGATTTTTTTCTATCTGGCTGTACCATGTAAAATTCATCACAGCGGGAGAAACAATTACCATATCTTGCTTTAAAAAATCTTGGACGATTAATTCTTGAAGCATTATAGTGAATTTTTCCACCAAATTCATTCTCCATCATCTTTTTAGAAATTTCCTTAACCATAGATATTCTATAACAATTTGGAAATTCTTTATCAAGATGTGAGAATGGAATACTATACAGCTTTTTGCAAAAATCCTCATAACATGAAACATTATTTGCTGCATAAGCCAAATTTTCTGCCGTTTCATCAGATACTTCGTACTCGACATAGCAACCAACTGAGCCATAGTTACCAACGAAATAGTCTCCAGATGGCATATCACCATCATTTGCCATTCGGTATTCCATGATGTCGCCATACTCATCATAAGCAACGTCTGAAATATGACTTATAATGGATTTTATTTCTGCTGATGTCTTGCCAAAAATCTTCTCGAAGAAATCTTTAGACAGGTTGATTTTTCTTTTCATGTGCATACCTCCATAATATAAGTATTGTAAAAATAATGTTAGAAAACCTGGGGTATTTGCAAAATAGGTTTTATGGATATATTATACTATTTTTTACCGAAAAAATCAAGTTATGTAAATCTATTTCTGTTTTTATCCTAAAATCTTATGATTGACCCTGTGGCTTCATTATTAGAAGTTGACATAACAACGAAAACATTGTAAAATATAAGTAGCGATTAATTCACATAGGGAGGTAGAAAAATGAGTTTTTATGATAGTGAAATGAAAAAATTATTACGTGATTTAAGAAATGAAATAATATCAGAGTATGACGAATCAGAGCCAATATCTGTAAGGGTTAATCTATTGCCCCAATCACATAATGCAATGGGTGAATTTGAAAAGGGCAATGATGGAAAAGTTATGATTAATAAAAATGGAAAAAAGATGATTAACAAACATAATGAACACGCAAATCCAATTAATGTTGCTATACATGAAACTACACCAAATAATAAAACTGGTATTATGAAAGATGGAGTAAAATCTAAAGGAATAAAAGATCCGGGAAAGCCAGAAAAAAATACGAGAGGTGCAGCCAGATATGATAAGTTACTAAGATATGGATTTTTAGAAGAGGAAAAAAGAAAAAGACATGGACGTACAATTGGTTATCATGCGAGAATAGATTATCCAGGATTACTTGGAAGACCGGAGATTGTAATTCTTGAACCTGCTGTTTGCTCTCCAGATCAAGTTACAAATGCAAAATTTGCAAAATCAGTATATGGAATAGAGCGTTTATGTGGTGAAGAGCAAAATTATCATTTAGCTGTTGCAAATCAAGCAATGTTAACCGCATTTGTTTTAAAAGAAATGGGTTATGACAATAAAATGGCAATGAAACATATTTTTCCACACAATTTTTATGCTAAGAACAAAAAAGCATGTCCGGCAAGAATGTTATATGCATCTACACTTGTTGAAAAAAGTAAAAAGACAGCTCTTACACAAGAAGAAATTGATAGTATAAAAGAATATGTTCCTTGGGAAGTTTTTATGGGATTGGTTAGCACTTTTTTAGAAAGAGATAAATATCCACAAGAACTTCAAGAAAAATTTGTTTATGATATGTCTGATTATGATGCATACAACAAAGATCCAAAAAATTATAACTATTCTGAAAGAAAGAAACAAAAAGAGCCAAGAAAATATAATTCTGTAGAGCTTCTTTCAGAAAATGATAAATTAGAAAGTCCAGCTAAAATTCACATAATGCCTAAGAAAGAAGATTTATTATCTAACATAAAAGTTGAAGATGATAAAAGTGAGGAACGATAATTAATTAAGTAAAATTATTATATTTGGTATAAAAGTATCGGAAAGCCTATAAAGGCTTTTCGATACTTTTTGCAAAAAGAATTTTAAAATAGAAAACTTAAAACAAAAAATAGATATAAAATATTGTTTTAAATATAAATTATATGGTACAGCCTAATAAAGACAAGGGTAAGATAAAATTGGAGAGCTATAAAATGAAAATGACTTATCTTTTGTATGTAGTTTTATAGAATATGTAGCTATAAAAACAAACAATAAAAAGTCATATATAGTAAAAAAATAGACAATTATAATAGCAGTATGTATTATGAAAATCCAGACTATATATACGAATGTTACAAAGAAGGAAAAGTAATTTTAAGCTCTAAATGATATTAAGCATAGATGTTTTTTTTATGCGTAATTATTATTTGGCAAACTTAAATTTTCTATTCTATTTGGTTTGTAGACCAAATGCCTAAAATTGATATTGACTACCAAATTTATTATTTATATAATAATATTAAATATATATAGGAGATAAAGCTATGGATGATGTTTTTAATATAGAAAATTTTAATATAATACAAGATAACGATAATTATTACTTCTTTAGAGCACTAAATATGGCTGATAACGCAGATATTGATGGCAATATTACAACAGATGAAAATGGAAATATAACAAGAATTCGTACAGACAGAGAAAGATGGGAAGAAACTAACACTGAAAGAGCTCCAAGATATAATAAAGAAGTTGAGTTATCCTTAAGACAAATAAATGACCATATAAAAATGAGATATAGCAAAGAAACAAACTGTATCTCTTTATCAAGCAATGCGAATGTTTCAATTGTATATGGTAGAGGTTCATATACAGATAAATATGTAATTGTAAAAGTCCCAAAAAGTGAAATGGGACAAAAAATTGTAAATGCTGGTCAGTATATGCTTAAAGAAGTTGAAAAGCGTATAAATGAAGCAATAGAAGGTTTAAATAAAACAGAAAACGAAGAATTATTTAATTTAATTAACCAAATAAGAAATGCAACAACATCGGATGAAATAGCAGACTCAATATTGAGTTCACAAAAACTTAATACAACAAGCCAAATGAACTATATGGGAACAAAAATAAAAGATAGAGCAGATGCATTACCAGCAAGAGCAAGACTTAGCAATTATCAAGCTCTAAATGAAAAGCAAACATTAGAAAAAAATAAAATAATGGGAATACTAACATTATTAGAGCAAAAGGGTGTTATGGAACCAATAATACCAAATACAACAACAAATTCAAATTTAGCAAGAACATTAGGAAATGCGTTTTCATCAAGTGAAGTTATACATTATGGAGATATTGAAAAAAGCGAAATAATTCCAGTTTCGAAAGATATAATGGATATGTTTGCACTTTTACAGCAAGTAAAAGAAAAATCTCCAAATGAAGCGCAAAATATAGATGAAATAGAAAGAAAATTATTAGAATATGCAAATAATGGATATGAAATACAAAATAAAAATGGAGAGCTTGTATTTACAAATGGTCAAGATACAATAAATATTGATGAAACATCACAAAAATTATTGGAGCTACAAGAAACAGAGCTACCGAATGTTTCAATAGATGAAATGTATGAGTTAACCCAAGGAAAAATAGATTATAAATCTGCAATGCAAATGCAAAAAATGTTATTATTTTATGCAAATAAATCAAGAGCAAAAGCAATAGCACTTTCAAATATTATAAGTGAAATAGCAGAAAATAATCCACAATATGCAAATGTAATACAAAGTATTAAAACACAAACTTTTTCAATTGAGCCAAAAATAATAACAAGACAAAACGAACGAGGATATAAATTAAGTGAATCAGTAAATATTGGAGCCAAAGGGGAAGAAATTGAACTTATAAAAGATATACAAAATTTACCAATTGAAGAAATAATTGAAACAATAGAATCAAAAGCACAAGTTATTGATTCAGATATAATAAGAAAAAGATTTTCAAAAATAATGTATGACAAACCAATAGATAAACAAACATATTATGCAAAAGCAATTATAGATTCTTATAATTGGGAAAAAACAGGAATTGGATTTAGACCAGAAGAAAGGCAAGAATTTGAAAAAAGATTAAAAAATACAGATATAATAAATTTATACGAAAAATTAACAAAATTAAATTTACCAGAAAAAACAATATCACAAATGATATTAAATATTGCAATAAATAAAAATTTTTCAAATATATTAAACATGGAAAATTTTGAAGAGCAAATTAAAGAGCATACAGAAGAGCTAACAAAAAGCATGTCAATTGACCAAGTAGAAACCTTTTTGGGCTATTATGATGTACCTGGAACAGATATAACATTAAGAGAATATCAACAAAGAGCAGTAAATAATGCAAATAAAAAATTTGAAAAAAAACAATTTG
>CAKPRA010000019.1 GCA_934180065.1 uncultured Clostridia bacterium
GAGGAACTAAAAATGATAGAGAATGAAAAAGTAAAGAAAGCTGAAGAAGAGCTAGAATACTTAAGTGGAGATGAAGCAGAAAGAAGAATTGCATATTTAAGAGAAACAGCTGAAATAGATAGAAAGTTTGCAATGACAGCAGCAAGAAAACAGGGCAGAGAAGAAGGAAAAGCCGAAGGAATGGCTGATGTAGCCAAAAAAATGTTAGCAGAAAAGATGGATATTAATTTAATAATAAAAATTACAGGACTTACAAAAGAAGAAATTGAAAAATTGTAAATTACAATAAGTTCAAATTTCTATGTAAAACATTAGACTTATTTTTAACATATTAAATAAGTCCGATGTTTTATTTTACAAAGTTATATGATAAAATAAAATTAAATTACAAATGAAAGAGGAAAAAATATGAATGACTCAAGTGGTAAAGAAGTGTTAGAAAATGAAATACAAGATTTAGTACAAAATTATTCGTTAACTCCAGAATTTATTGAACTACTAAGAAAAAAGATATTCTATAATATTGAAAAATATAATGTAGCAACTGCAGATAATTACATTTCGGAAATGATGCAAAGTAATTTTGAAATATTAAAAGATAAAACAGATATTGAAAAAATATTACAAGAATTTGAAGCTGACTTGGGAGAATACTTTGAAAAAGGCATTGATCCACATAGTATTTATATAATAAAAAGAAATCAATTAATACAAATACTTGAAAAATTGAAGAACGATTGCAATCAAATTTCAAAAAGTATAAACATAATCCAGAATGATAAAAAGATTAAATATTATCAGAGATTCAAAATAGCAGAATTTGAAAATTATGATGTTTTTTTTAATAAAGTTATTAATGCATATGATGCACTTTGTAAAGGCGGCATAAAAAAATCAAATGTAAGTGATATTATTTCCAATTTCAACGAAAAATTTACTAATATATGTTTAGAAGAAAATTCAAGTTTGAAAAAGTATAGAAAAGAAATTTCTGAATTTAGGGATGTTAGAAGTGATAAAGTCACATATAATACTAATATTGAGAAAAAAATAAAAAATATAAATGAAGAAATTAAAGAAATAACAGCTTCAATAGATTCAATAGAAAAATACCAATATGGAGATCAATTAAATCAAGAAGATATTAAAAAATTGTATGAAATAAAAAATAAAATAAATTCTGCAAATACATTCAATATGGGCGAGATAATAGATGAAATAGATAAATATAAGGAAATTGTTAATAAAATATGGCTGGAATATTTAAAAGATGAGGAGAGTGATAGATATTTAATTCATAATATAGGTGGAAGAGAATATTATGGAGAATTTAGAGATCCAACTATTTCAACCTCGTTAATAACAAATAAACATATAGCTTTTTATACCCAATTTTCGTCAGGAATTCCAAATGGATTTATAATAAAACCTCAAAATATTAATATGGCTGATAGTGCAGATAGTATGGTAGATAACATAATTGAAGATGATACTGGCTTATATCATACTTACAAGTTACCATATGAAGTTGAATATGAGTCAATAAAAAGAGAAAAAGAAAAATATGGAGAAACTTTATCTTATAGAGGAGGAAGGAATCCTTATAATAGTGAATTTAATGAAGTGGCTTCTAGTGATTTTTATATAGATGGTTATTTTTTTATGTCATTTGGAGAAGGAGAATTAAATCCTGTATATGAAAAGTCAAAAAGAATGGCCGATGCAAGAAATATCCAACTTAAAGAAATTGATTTTGTTAAATTGCGAGAAAAAAATGGATTACCACCAATGAATATGCAGATGAAAAGAGATTTATTAAAAAATATTCTTGAAACTCAAATGAGAAATTTAAAGCAGAACAATATTGATCGTAGTAAAATAGATGAATTTATAGATAAGAACTATGAGGAGTTTGCTAGCAAGTATTTGGCTCTTAAGCATACGACGAAATTTAATAAAGAGAATATTTTAAAAGAGCTTAAATCTATAATAGTAGATTATGAGAAAGATGGAAAAGAACATATCCAAAATATTGAGAACAATTTAAATTTAGAGGATTTAAATAATGAAGAGAAAAAAGATACAAAAAATTTGCAAACAACAAATAGTTTAGGGGGGAAAGGGATGAATATACTAGAAAACTATAATTTAAATTACAACTTTGGAAATCAATATCAACAAAGAATTTCAAATTTATTAAATAATATATTAAACGGAAGTAATAATTTATTTGCAGAGCAACTTCATAATAATCAAATAAATAATGTAAGAAGTGAATATGTAAAAATGATATCTTTTATAAAAAATGTAGAAGAATATCTATATAATTATAAAGATAATCCCAATTTTAATACAATACTAAATTCTATATCAAATATAAAAAGAATATCAGTTTTACCACAAAACGAACGAGGAATATATGGACAAGCTATTCCAGAAACAAATACACTACTTATAAATCCAAACTTACAGGGAAATTCTACATTGACATCTGAAGAAAGAACAAGATTATATGTAGCACATGAGCTTGGACATTTTGTTAACAATAATTGGATGAAATCAGTAATACAATATTTAGATAGTAGAGTCAGAGCTGGAGAACTTACTAATGACCAGGCTCAACTAGTTCAAGAAGGTTTCTCAATGTTAGATGAGGCAATAACACAAAATAATGCGGAAAATTTTGCATATAAATTTGCAGGTAAAAGAAGACCAGATAATAGAAATTTACAATCTAGACAAGGTGTTTTTGATAATATGCCATATTCCACGAATTATGATTTTTATGGAGAATTTCAAAGTCCATCTGCAAAATTTGCCAAAACTTTAAGAGGTATTGGTAAATACGAAAACGATGCTGTCGCATTAGATATATTAAGTGAAAGAGCATTAAATCCAACTTTTGCACTTGATATTATGGATGAATATTATAAGGATAATCAATACGAAAATTTACTTCAGATAGTAAAGAGAATGGGTGTAATAAAAAAAGCAGTATATACATCTTTTGGGGCTGATGATAGTATAGCCTCAGTTCAATTATCAGGAGAAACATTAAATGAATTATATGATTTTACAAATAGATTGAGAGAGTACAGAGAGCCGGAAGAATATTATAGAGCTCAAAATATAGTAATAGTGCACAATCTGGGCAAAATTCAAGAGGAATAAGGCCACAAAATATAAGCAATTTAACAATAAGAACAATAGAGCAAAATCCAGGGATGCTTTCAAAAGCAATATCAAAAGTTAAAGCCGTATTTAAGAAAATAAAAGAAAAAATTCATCATAAAGAAAGATAAATTTATTAGGAGTGTATATGAAAGATCTAAACAAAAGATTAGTAGAAGTGGAAACTATATTAAAAAAATTAGATGAAAATTATATAAATAAAATTCCAACAGAAATTTGGGATTTTATTGAAAAAAACAAAGATGATAAATATACATTTTTCTATGATGATAATATAGAATTATCAAATCAAAATTTAAATATAGATACAATTGCTATATTATCATATATTAATATGGAATATTTATTAGATGAAAAATCAAAAAAAGAAGTAGAAGAAATATTAATAAAAGATGGGGCTTTTTTAGAGCAACAGAAAATGAAAAAATATAATCCAGAAAATATATTTAAAAATAAAGAAAATATTGAAAACAAAGGTGATAGAGATGTTTCAATGATTGAAGTGAAAGAAAAATATAAGTGGTATCAAAAAATAAATTTTTTTTTTAGAAAAATGTGGAGAAAGTGAAGATCTTTTTCTTATATGGACAGGAACAGATTTGAAAATAATGAATATAAATAAAAAGTTTCCTGAATGCCAAGTATAAAAAAATTTTGTTTTTCATCTTGCCAAAAACAAAAATAAATATTATAATACAAACAAATAAAAAAGGGAGTAGCTTATAAACTACTAATCAACAATCGCGATATAAATCTGGTTAGTAACCTAAACGGTAAGCAAGACTTTTAAAGAAGAGGTGATTTTATGTAAATTTTCTTTAAAGGTCTTTTTTGTATCAAAAAATTAAGATATATACTTGAAAAAAAATCTAAATTATTATAAAAATACATATATATTTTAGTTTTACAGATGATATAAAAAAGAAAAAAGCTAAACAAAAAAGGAGGATTTTTAATGGAAAAGAATTGGTATAATTTATCAGTTAAAGAAACAGAAACAAAGTTAGAAACTGACTTAGAAGCTGGTCTAACAACAGAGCAAGTTACAAAAGCTCGCGAAAAATACGGATATAATGAATTAAAAGCACAAAAAAAGAAAAGTTTATTTGTGAAATTTTTAGAGCAATTTAAAGATTTTATGATTATCATATTAATAATAGCTGCAATAATTTCGGGTGTTATTGGATATATGCAAGGTGAAGGAATAACAGATTCGATAATTATTTTTATAGTAATAATAGTAAATGCAATTGTTGGAGTAGCACAAGAAAGCAAAGCAGAAAAATCATTAGAAGCTTTACAAAAATTAAGTAGTCATGTGGCTAAAGTAATAAGAAATGGTAAGCTTGAAGTAGTACCATCAAAAGATTTAGTACCAGGAGATGTTGTAGTATTAGATACAGGCGATTATGTCCCAGCAGATTTAAGAATAATTGAAGCTGTAAATTTAAAATCACAAGAGGCATCATTAACAGGTGAATCACTTCCAGTTGAAAAGATGTCAAATAAAATAGATAGTAAAAAAATTGGTATAGGTGATAGAAGTAATATGCTATTTTCATCATCACTAATAACATATGGCCGTGGAAAAGGTATTGTTGTAGAAACTGGTATGGAAACAGAAGTTGGTAAAATTGCTGGAATTATAAGCAATACAATTGAAACAGAAACACCACTTCAAACAAAATTAAATAAATTAGGAAAAACACTTGGTATTGCTGCAATTGTAATTTGTTTAGTAATTTTTGGAATAGGATTATTATACAAAAAAGACCCAATTGAAATGTTTATGACAGCAGTTAGTTTAGCTGTTGCTGCAATTCCAGAAGGACTAGCAGCTGTATCAACAATTGTTCTTGCAATTGGAGTACAAAGAATGGTAAAAAAACATGCTATTGTTAAAAAATTGCCAGCAGTAGAAACACTTGGTAGTGCAAGCGTAATTTGCTCTGATAAAACAGGAACATTAACTCAAAATAAAATGACTGTTAAGAAGATTTTTTATGATGGAAAATTAGAAAATATAGGAGAAATAAATCAAATTGCACCAGATTTACAAGAGCTAATTTATATAAGTATGATGTGTAATGACACAAAAGTTGGTGCAGATAATAAATTAACAGGTGACCCAACAGAAACAGCTTTAATAGATATGGGATTTTCTTTAGATTTTCAACCATCTATATTTGAAGAAATGCCAAGAGCAAAAGAAATACCATTTGATTCAGATAGAAAATTGATGACAACAGTGAATAAAAGAGATGGAAAATATTATGTATTTACAAAAGGTGGAATTGATGAATTATTAAAAAGATGTAATAGATATCTTATTAATGGTGAGGTAAAAGATGATTTAAATAATTATATTCCGGAGATTAAAAAACATAATGAAGATATGGCAAGTGATGCATTAAGAGTTCTTGCAATGGCTTATAAAATTTTAGATCATGAACCAACAGATGAAGAAATGAAAAATATGGAAAGTGATTTAATTTATGTTGGTATGGTTGGTATGATAGATCCACCAAGAGAAGAAGTTAAAGTTGCGGTTGAAAAATGTAAATCTGCAGGTATTAAAACTGTAATGATTACTGGTGACCATAAATCAACAGCGGTAGCAATTGCAAAAGATTTAGGAATTCTTTGTGAAGGTGATAAAGCAATAACAGGTAGTGAACTTGAAGAAATGTCTGATGAAGAGCTAATTAAAAATGTTAGACATTATGCTGTATATGCTCGTGTTTCACCAGAGCATAAAGTTAGAATTGTAAAAGCTTGGCAAGCAAATGGTGAAATTGTTGCTATGACAGGTGATGGTGTAAATGATGCACCAGCTTTAAAAACAGCAGATATAGGTTGTGCAATGGGAATTGTTGGTACAGATGTATCAAAAGAAGCTGCAGATGTAATTTTAACAGATGATAATTTTGCAACAATAGTATCTTCAGTAGAAGAAGGTAGACGTATATATGACAATATACTAAAAGCAATTCAATTTTTATTATCAAGTAATGTTGGAGAAATAATTGTATTGTTTGTAGCAATATTAATAGCACCATTATTAAGCTCAAAATATGGCATTGATATTAATTATATTACACCATTATTACCAGTACAGATATTATGGATAAATTTAGTAACAGACTCACTACCAGCATTAGCATTAGCTGTAGATCCTGCAGAGCGAGATATAATGAAACGAAAACCAGCTAAAAAGCAAAACGGAATATTTACAAAAGGTATGACTTGGAGAATTGTATATCAAGGTTTAATGATTGGCTTTATAACACTAGCAGCATTTATAATTGGTATTGCAACTCCTGACGAAAAACTTCCAGATATGATTGAAATTGAAGGAAAATACTATGATGTACAGGAAGTAGACAATGTAGAGCAAAAAATTTCTAATGGCGCAAAATTATTAGATAAGCAACAAGTAAAAGTTGAAATTGGTCAGGCAATGGCTTTCATAGTGTTGGCATTGAGTGAATTAGTTCATGTATTTAATATTAGAAACAACAAAAAATCTATATTTAAAACTGGAATTGGTGGAAACAATTGGTTATTTGGAGCAATTGCAATAGCGGCAGCATTAGTATTTATAATATTATTAATACCAGAATTAAGACATGTATTTAGTATACCAGTATTACCAACATCAAATATAATTGAAACAGTAGGTTTAGTATTGGCACCTATAGTTATTGTTGAGATATTTAAGTTATTTAAAATAAATACTGTAAAAGATGAATAGATGTAGTTAAACAGAACAAAAAAACGGAGCAATTAAATGTAAAATTTTAATGGCTCTGTTTTTTCTATAATAGGAAAGTTCGACATATAAATATAATTTTACATGTATTTACAGAATTTAAATTTTTCTGTATAATTGCGTAAGTTAATATAAATAATAAAGTAATTGGAGGTAAAGATATGATTAAACACATAAATAAAGAAAATTTTAAAACTGAAGTTTTGGATTCTACAGAGCCAATATTAGTAGATTTTTTTGCAACATGGTGTGGACCTTGTAATATGTTAAGTCCAATACTTGAAAACATATCAAATACAAGAGCAGATTTTAACATAGCCAAAGTAAATATTGACGAATTAGGAGATTTAGCAATAGATTATGAAGTAGAAGTTGTTCCAACACTACTAATATTTAAAAATGGAAAAGTAGTAGGCAGAATAGAAGGTTTAGTAGATGAAGAAGAAATAGTAAATAAAGTTCAGGAGTGTAAATAAGATAACAGCTCTAAATAAAAAATTAAGGAGTTGATAAGATGAAAGGTTATAGAATAAACCCAGACAAAGAATATACCAAAAAAATAATAGAAGGTATATACAAAAAAGATGGTCATTGCCCTTGTAGAGTATATGCAGACGAAACAACTCTATGTCCATGTGACCAATTTATAAATGAAGGAATATGTAAATGTAATTTGTATGTAAAAGAGCAATAAAAAAATTATTATTTTGCAAAAAACTAGTGACACAAATCAAATTTTGAGTTAATATATATAAATGTAAGTTAAAATATAAAAAATGAAATAGAAGAGAATGTACAAACCAAAGAAGAAGGGAAGTTTTAATACAATGATACAATATATTAACAAGGTACCAAACAAAATAGACTATTTTGAATTAATAAGAACTGAATACGAAAATGTGGATGTTTCAGGACTAAGTACAGAGCTTGATAATACGATTGCATGTGTAAGTGTATATAATGGTGATAGACTTATAGGAATGGGAAGAGTAAAAAAAGAAGAAGATTATTTGTGTATAGAAGATCTAATTGTAAAATTAGAGCCATATAAAGAAGAAATCCAAAGAAATATCATTGTAAATTTATTTAAACAGATTAATCAAATGAAATATTATGATATTATAGTTAGAGATTGCTTGAATATGAAGAAATCTAATGAGGAAATACTTAGCAATCAAAATAATCAAGAAGAAAATGAGTTAGATTATAATGAACAACAAAATAGTTTTGTAGGAGCGTAATTCTCTTATTATACTGTTCACAATCGTTTATTAATAGATACAGTATAGGTATATAAAGTTGTGAATTGTAATATTTTTATAAAAAGAGGTAAAAAATTAAATTTACCTCTTTTTCTTTGTAAATAATAATGATATAATACATACAAATGTTTTAGGAGGAAGACAAATATGTTTGAAAATATGCGAGTTTGTGCCTTTGTTGGACCTTCTGGTACTGGCAAAAGTTATAGAGCTCAATTAGTAGCTGGAGAAAATAATATAAAGTATATTATAGATGATGGACTATTAATAGATGATAATGAAGTTGTTGCAGGAAGCTCTGCTAAAAAAGCTCCTACAAAAATAGAAACAATAAAACATGCATTATTTAATAGCATTGATGAAAGATATAAAATGATTGAGGCATTAAAAAAAATTAATCCGGAGTCAATTCTTATATTGGGAACTTCTGATGGAATGGTTGAGAAAATTGCTGAAAATCTAGGATTACCTAAAATAAGTAAAACTATATACATAACAGATGTGGCTACAGAAGAGGAAATGAATAAAGCTAGAAGAGCTAGAAGAACAGAAGGAAAACATGTAATTCCTGTTCCTACTTTTGAAATAAAAAAAGATTTTTCAGGTTTTTTATTAGATCCTTTGCAAATTTTTAAGTCAAATGGAAGCGGTAATGACCCATATATAGCTGAGAAATCTATAATAAGACCTACATTTAGTTATATTGGAAATTTTACCATATCAGACACAGTATTTAGACAAATAATCTTATTTTTGTTAAAAAAAGAAAAGAATATTTATAAATTATCAAAAATAAGAATAGATAAATATGGAGAAGGAATGTCTGTGTATATGGAAGCAATTGGTTATTATGGTTACAATATACCGGAGTATTTTGAAAAATTTGAAAATAAAATAAAAAAAGAAATAGAGCATTTAACATCTATGAATGTTCAGAAAATTGAAATTGTTGTAAAATCTATAAGATTTAGAGAAGATAATTAAAATAAAGAAAGGAATGAAGATTTATGTCATTTGTTGTTGCTATAGATGGTCCTGCTGGAAGTGGAAAAGGTAGTATTACTAAAATAATAGCTGATAAGATGAACCTAAGTTGCATAGATACAGGAGCTATGTATAGATGTGTTACTCTAGATATGATAAATAAAAATATTAATGTTGATGAATTAGATAAAGTAAAAGAATTACTTAAAAATATTGATATTAATATTGATGAGGAAAATCAAAAAGTTTATTTAAATGGAGAAGATGTAACTAAAAAAATAAGAAGTATTGAAGTTACAAAGCAAGTTTCTAAAGTATCTGCGATTAAAGAAGTAAGATTAAAATTAGTAGATATGCAAAGAAAAATAGCAAAAAATAAGGATATTATAATGGAAGGTAGAGATATTACAACAGTAGTATTTCCTAATGCAGATGTTAAGATATACTTAGATGCGGATGTTGAAGAAAGAGCTAAAAGAAGATTTAAGCAAAATGAAGAAAAAGGTATTGAATCTAAATATGAAGAAGTTTTAGAAGATATGAAAAAACGTGACTATAATGATATGCATAAAGAATTTGGTGCTTTGGTGAAGTCCGAAGATGCCATATTGATAGACTCAACAAAAATGACAATAAATCAAGTTACTAATGAAATTATTAAAATAATAAAAGAAACAAAAAAAAAACAGTTAGCTTATAAGAAAATCTACGAGGAAACTCCAGATACTCCAATAAAAAGATTTCGATTAAAAATGATTAAATGGATTTTAAGAACATTTCTGTATAGACCAATATATAGAATTAAAATTGTAAATAAAGAAAAAATACCTAAAGATGGTGCTTATATAATTTGTGCTAATCATGTTAATATGTTAGACGCTTTAGCTGTAATTTCTACAAATAAAAGAAAAATTAGATTCGTATGTAAACATACAATGTTTTATAATAAAGCTATATTTTGGGCTTTAAAAGTTTCTGATACTATTCCTGTAAATAGGGAAAAAAATGATGTTGAATCTATAAAAAGAATTTTAAAGGCATTAAAAAATGGTGAATTAGTTGGTATTTTCCCAGAAGGAACAAGAAAAGGAATGAAAAAAAATGTTAAAATAAAAAACGGAGCTGCTTTCTTTTCTTTAAGAACAGGAACAAAGGTTATACCTGTTGGAATTCAGGGTTCGTTCAAACCTTTTACAAGGGTAAAATTGGTCTATGGAGATCCATTGGATTTTTCAGAATATTACGGAAAAGAAAAAGATAAAGAAGCCTTAGAAAAAGTAACAAATATTATTATGGATAATATAGTTATGTTGACAAATAAAGATAAATAATATATAATAAAAAAATGTTAAGGTAGGTAAGAAATTATGGAAAAAGTTAATGAAAATATTACGTTTGAAGAATTATTAAATCAGACATTAAAAGAAATAAAAATAGGACAAACTGTTACTGGAAAAGTAGTAGAAATAACTCCTAAAAATGAAATATTTATTGATATAGGATATAAGGCTGATGGTATAATTCCAGCAAGCGAATATATGTTAAATACAGATGAAACTGTACAATCAAAATTTAAATTAGGAGATAGAGTTACAGCTGTTGTTCTAAGATTAAATGATGGTTTAGGGAATGTACTTTTATCATATAATAAGGCTAGAAAAGAAATAGATCAAAAGGAATTTGAAAGTAAAGTTAATAATAATACAGTATTTAAATCTATTATTACAGAAGTTAATGACAAAGGTTTAATAACAAATTTTAATACAATAAAAATATTTATTCCATTGTCTTTATCTGGAATTTCTAAAGGTGAAGATCCTCATACATATAAAGGTAAAGAAGTTAAATACAAAGTAATTGAATATAACAGAGAAAAAAATAGAGTTATAGGTTCAATAAAGCAATTAATCGAAGAAGAGAAAAATGCAAAATTAAAAACTTTTTGGGATAATGTTGAAGTTGGAAAAACATATACTGGAATAGTAACAAGTTTAAGCGAATATGGTGCTTTTGTTGAAATAGATGGAGTTGTTCAAGGTTTATTACATATATCTGAGATGACATGGGAAAGAGATAAAAAGCCAAAAGATATAGTAGAAGTTGGACAGGAAATAAAAGTGAAAATAAAAGATTTAGATAAAGAAAATAAAAGAATCAAATTAATATATGATAAAAAAGGTCCAGATCCTTGGGAAAAAGTTGAGGAAAAATATAAAGTATCAGATGTTGTTACAGTTAAAATAGTTAATTTTGCACCATTTGGAGCATTTGCAAAAATAGAAAAAGGAATTGAAGGTTTAATACACATTTCTCAAATCTGTGAAAAAAGAATTACAAAACCTGAAGAAGTTTTAAAAATTGGACAAAAAGTAAATGCTAAAATAATAAATATTGATAAAGAAAATAAGAAAATAGAATTGTCTATAAGAGAACTTGAAGGTACAAGCGAAGAATTATCAGAGGAAGAATAAATATAAGACGGCAGACATTGTAAAATCATTGTCTGCCATCAAACTTGACTATACATAAATTATAAATAAAAGGAGTAAAAAAATGAATAATAAAAATATTAGAAATATAGCTATTATAGCTCACGTAGATCATGGAAAAACAACTTTAGTAGATGCTTTGTTAAAACAAAGCCACGTATTTAGAGAAAATGAACAAGTTGCTGAAAGAGTAATGGATTCAAATGATATTGAAAAAGAAAGAGGTATCACAATTCTATCAAAAAATACATCTGTTATGTACAATGATGTAAAAATTAATATTGTTGATACACCTGGACATGCTGATTTCGGTGGAGAAGTTGAGCGTGTTTTAAAAACTGTTGATGGTGTTTTACTGTTGGTTGATGCTTTTGAAGGACCAATGCCACAAACTCGTGAAGTTTTGAAAAAAGCATTAGGTTTAAATTTAAAACCAATAGTTGTAATAAATAAAATAGATAGACCGGGAGCTAATCCATTAAAAGTTGTTGATCAAGTTATAGAGCTATTTATAGAGCTAAATGCAACAGATGAGCAATTAGATTTTCCTGTTATTTATGCATCAGCTAAAAATGGAATTGCAAAAATGAATTTAGAAGATGAATCTGATAATGTTCATTGTATATTTGACACAATAATAAATACAATAGAGGCACCAAATTGCGAGGTTGAAGGACCTGCTCAAATGTTAGTTTCTAATATTGATTATGATGACTATTTAGGAAGAATTGCAGTTGGAAGAATTGAAAGAGGAACAATTAGAAATGGTATGGCTATTTCAATTTGTAGAAAAGATGATAAAGTAGAGCAAGGCAAAATTGGTAAATTGTTTACTTATATGGGATTAAAGAAAGTTGAAGTTGACGAAGTTTCAGCAGGTGATATAGTTGCACTTTCTGGTATAGCTAATATTAATATTGGAGATACAATTTGCGATTTTGATCATCCAGAGAAAATTCCTTTTGTAGATATAGATGAACCAACAGTTTCTATGACATTTAGTGTAAACGATGGACCTTTAGCTGGAAAAGAAGGTAAATTTATTACTTCAAGACATATTAGAGATAGATTATTTAAAGAGCTAGAAAGAAATGTAAGTTTGCGTGTTAAAGAAACAGATTCTGCAGATAGTTTTGAGGTTTGTGGACGTGGAGAGCTACATTTATCTGTTTTAATTGAAACAATGAGAAGAGAAGGATTTGAATTATTGGTTTCAAGACCAAAAGTTATTTTTAAAGATATTGATGGTGTTAAATGTGAGCCAATTGAAAAATTAGTATGTAATGTACCAGATGATGCAATTGGAACTGTTATAGAAAAATTAGGTAGACGTAAAGGCGAAATGAAAAATATGGAACCAGCAGAAGCAGGTCATACAAAACTAGAATTCGACATACCTGCAAGAGGTCTTATTGGATATAGAACAGAGTTCTTAACAGATACAAAAGGTGTTGGAACTATGAACAGTGTTTTTGATAGATATGAGCCATATAAAGGAGAAATATCTGCTAGAACTAGAGGTGTTTTAGTTGCATTTGAAGCTGGAACATCAATTACTTATGGTTTATTTAATGCTCAAGAAAGAGGAGAGCTATTAATAGGACCAGGTGTAGAAGTTTATGAAGGTATGATTGTTGGTATAAATTCTAGAAATGAAGATATTGCTATAAATGTATGTAAAGAAAAGCACTTAACAAACACTAGAGCTTCTGGATCTGATGATGCATTACGTTTAGTACCACCATTACAAATGTCATTAGAAAAAGCTATTGAATTTATACAAGAAGATGAACTTGTTGAAGTTACACCTCTTAATATTAGATTAAGAAAGAAAATATTAGATAGCAAAACTCGTGAAAGAGAAGCAAGAAGAGCAAAATAATAACAGACTAAAAGTTAAGATTTTTGATGCGTTAATAAGGAGAAATATATATGAATAAAGATGAACTTGAAAAAATAAAAGTTAAGGCATTAGAAGAGCATATTCCTATAATAATGGATGATACATTAGATGTGATAGCAAATATTTTAACTGAAAAGAAACCTAAAAGAATTTTAGAGATAGGAGCAGCTGTAGGATATTCAGCAATGTGTTTCTCTGAATACCTAGTAGAGGGTGGAGTTATTGATACAATAGAGCGTGATGAAAATCGTATAAAAGAAGCTAAACAGAATTTTAAAAAAGTAGAAGTGGAAAATAAAATAAACTTGTATGAAGGTGATGCGGTTGAAATTCTGCCAACTTTAAGTGAGAAATATGATGTGGTTTTTATAGATGCGGCTAAAGGAAAATATCCATTCTTTTTAAAAGAAGCTTTAAGAATGTTAAATGATAATGGAGTTATTTTGGCTGATAATATTTTATATAAAGGTTATGTTATGAGTGATTATAATAAACACAAACAACGAACTGCTGTCAGAAATTTAAGAGAATACATTAAAGAAACTACAGAAGATCCTAACTTAAAAACAGAAATTTTAGAAGTGGGAGATGGATTGGCTATTAGTTGGAAACGGTTAATAATTTGGGAAAAGGGGACGGTTCTCTTTTCCCATTTTTTTTGCCATTTTACAAAAAAAGCATATCTAATTTGCTTTGGACTGTCCCAATTTCCCAATTTTGGGAAAAGAGAACCGTCCCCTTTTCCCTTTTTTTATATTTATATGTATTTTTTTATTGTAGATTTTAAATAATAGATATATAATATAGAAAATTGTAAAGGAGATTTTACAAATGAGAGAAACTATAGGTCAATTAGTTGATATAGATAAAAGAGCAAAAAAGATTATTGGGGAATATGAAAATAAAGAGGATAATATTGAAAATTATATCTCTATAGAGCTGGATAAGAGAAAGGCTGATATTAATTCAAAATATAAATATAAAATAAATTTTCTGAAAGATGAATGTCAAAAAGAGCTGGAAAAAAATAAAGAGGAAATAGGAAAAAGTACACAAAAGACAATTGAAGATATACAAAATAATTATAACCAAAATAAAGAGCAAATGTTAAATGAAATTTTGCAAAGTATACTTGAATAACCAGAAAGGATTAAATTATGATTATTTCTACAATAAAATATCCAAGTATAAGTGCAAAATTAAAAGGTATGTATTCGAAAAAAATTAAAGGTAATGACATAATAGATTTATATAAACAAGATAATTTAAAAAGTATAATAGCAATTTTGAAAAATAAAGATCAAAATTTAAAGAGTTTAGATGAAAATGCAGATAGACAGCAAATTGAGAAATTATTAAATTTAGAAATTATTTATGATATAGAGAAAATTGTGAAATACTTGGATAAAAGTGATAAAAAAATTTTTAATGCAATTATTTCAAAATATGAAATTGAATGTATTAAAAGAGCTATTAGATTAATATATTCACAAAATAAATATGATGAGAATATTCAAGTTTGGACTAGTACGGTTTTTAAGAATTTAAAAGGTATGGAAAGTGTTACTAATATGCAACAGCTTTATAAAATAATTGATAATCCAGATTATAAAAAAATATTAAAAAAATATCTAAATGATGAGAATGTCCAAATAAATATATTAGAGCTTGAAAATGAATTTGATAAATTATATTTTAATAAAATCTATAATTCAATAAATAATAAAGATATGAAAAAGATGATTGGTCATAAAATTGACTTTTCTAATATTTTGTGGATTTATAGATTAAAAGAATATTATAAATTTTCAGAGGAAGAGATAAGAAAATTTTTGATTAAAGATTATTATTTGATAAGTAAAAATGAAATTGATGATATTGTAAAGTCTAAAAATATTTCGGAAATGAACGATGTTTTGAAGAAAACTCCATATAAAGATTTAATTTATGATAATATATATGATTTGGAATGTGCTACCAGAAAATATTTAAAACAATTATATACAAAGAATTTTCAATCTAGATTTGCAAGTATTAGTAATATTTATTCATATTTTAATCTAATTGAAATGCATAATAGTGATATTATAGGAATTGTTGAAGCTATTCGTTATGGAGTAGATAAAGAAAAATTACTTAAGAAATTATTGATTTAATTAAGATACCTAGGAGGAATCAAAATGGCTGTAGAGAAAATGAAGCTCTTAAGCATTACAGGAAAAGACACTGATTTGGATGATTTTTTAATAAAAAATCTATTAAATATGGATATACAGATAGAAGATGCTAAAAGAGTTTATAAAAAAGGTTGGAAATTGCAATACTTTAATTATAACTACACTATTAAAGAATATATAAAAAAGTGTGAAAAGATTTTTGCAGATTTTCAGATTGAAAAGAATGAAAATAATGATGTAATAAAAGATAATCAACCAATAGATGAAATCAAAAAAGAAATTGACGAAATTTTAAATAAATTTGAAGAATATAATAGAAAAATAAAGGAAAACGAAGACTTAATTATTAATTATAAAAGTGAATTTGAGATTGTAGATAATCTTACATCTTTAAATATTAAACTAGAGCAACTATATAATTTAAAATATATGAAATTTAGATATGGAAAAATACCTACAAAAAATCTTGAAGAAGTTCATAGCAAAATAGATAATATGGATGTTGTTTATTATGAATTAAAATCTGATGAGGAATATACATGGATTTTTTATATTACAACAACAGAATATAATGGTAAAGTAGATAGTTTATTTAATAAACAAGATTTTGATAGAATATGGATTCCACAAGAGGCAATTGGTACACCATCTGAATATGTCAAAAAATTAAATGATAATATTAATGATTGTGAAAATAAAATTAATAATACGAAATGTCAAATAGATGAATTAAAGTCAAGATGTCATAGTGAATTAAATAGATTATATAATGAACTTATCAATTATGAATATGTTAATGTATTAAAGAAATATATTGTTTATGATCAAAATCAAACATTTTATATTGTTTTATGGGTACCTGAAAATAAATTAAAAGATATTGAAAATATAATTTCAAAATACGATAATATTGATTATGATATAGATGAAGAGGGAGAAGACATAAATCCACCAACAAAACTAAAGAATATAGGAGTTTTTAGACCTTTTGAAACTTTGGTAAAAATGTATGGAGTACCAAATTCTAAAGAAGTTGATCCCACAGGACTTGTTGCAATTACAGCATTTATTATGTTTGGATTTATGTTTGGAGATGTTGGTCATGGATTAGTTATATTTATAACCGGAATACTATTGGCAATTAAGAAAATAGCTCTAGGTCCAGTTCTTGCCGCTGGAGGAGTTTCTGCTATGATTTTTGGGGTATTATATGGAAGTATTTTTGGTAAAGAAGATATCATAAAACCTATCTTGATAAGTCCTATGAATAATATTCAAACAATGCTAATATATGGCATCGCAGTAGGAAGTGTTTTTATATTAATTGCTATGTTTTATAATATTATTAATGGTATTAAAAATCACAGTTTGAAAAAATCTGTATTTGATAAAAATGGAATTTCAGGGTTTTTATTATATGGAATGATTTTATTAGAAGTAGCAGTATATTTTATAAAAGGAAAAATGTTGATTTCTAAGAATGCATTGATAGCAATAGTAATTTTCTTAGTAATTTGTATATTGTTTGGAGATGTTATTTCTTCTAAATTAGATAAAAAGAAAAAATCTACCAAAGTGCCATTTGTAGAAAAAATATTTGATATTATAGAGATGACTTTGTCTTTTGCAAGTAATACAATTTCGTTTTTAAGACTAGCTGCATTTGCAATAAATCATGTTGGTCTTTGTATGGCTGTATACTTGTTAGCAGATATGACATCAGGTGCTGGAAATATTGCAATTGCTATAATAGGAAATATAATAGTAATTGCCCTTGAAGGTTTAATTGTTGGAATCCAAGTTTTGAGATTAGAATATTATGAATTGTTCAGTAGATTTTACGAGGGAAATGGTAGAGAATATAAATCTATAAAACAACAAATAAATGAACAATAAAATATTTATATAAATAAGAGAAGGAGAGTAAGATGAAAAGTTTTGTAATTAAAATTAGTTTAATTTTGGCATTAGTAGCAATTGTTATTATGGGAGGAATTAATTGTGTTAGAGCTGATGAAATAAATTCAACAGAAAATGTTGCTACAATTCAGTCAACAAATGGGACAGGTACTACTAATGAAGAAGTAAAATCTTCTGAAGATAATGGTAAATCAGTAGGAATGATTGCGGCAGCATTAGCTATAGGTCTTGCATCTATAGGATCTGGTATTGCAGTTGCTGTTGTTGCATCATCAGCAGTTGGAGCAATAAGTGAAAATCCTGGATTATTGGGTAAAGCGGTTATTTTTGCTGGATTAGCTGAAGGTATTGCTATTTATGGTCTTATTATTGCCATTATGATTTTAAGTAAAATATAAGAGGGAAATCTAATGAAGATGTTTTGTATTAGTGATGATTTAGATATAGCTGTTGGATTAAAGTTAACAGGAATTAAATCTATAATATTAAATGAAAAAAGTAAAATTGATGAAAAAATTGATGAAATTGTAAAAGATGATTCAATTGGAATTTTAATTATTACAAATAATATTTATCAAATTTCTAATGAAAAAATAGATTATATTAAAAATAATAGAAAACTTCCTTTAATAGTTCAAATATAATTTGAAAAGAGAGGATATTTTATAATGGATATAAATGAAAAGATAAAAAGATTAGAAGAAAGTTGTGAAAGATTAGCTAAAGATGATGCAGAAAGATTAAATGAGAAAATAGATAAAGAAATTGAAGAGCAAATAGAATCGGATTTAGAAGAATATGAAAAAAAACAAGAGCTTTCTTATAAAAAACAGTGTGAAAAAATAGTAAAAAAATATAATAAAGATTTATTTGATTATGAAATTGAATGTAAAAAAAATGTTCAAAATGTTAAAAATATAATAAAAAGAGAGCTTAAAGAAGAGGCTGAGAGAAGATTAATAAAATTCTTAAGCGATTCTGATTATGAAAGATTTTTAGCGAAATGTATTAATTCTGTATTAGAGAAAGTAGATAATGATATGGAATCAATATTATATCTGACAAAAAGCGATATGGATAAATATGCTGAAGAGCTAAGAAAATATAATATAAAAGTGAAAGAATTAGATAATTATTTTATTGGTGGATGTAAATTGGAAAATTTACAAAAAGGTATAATAATTGATAATACTTTAAGAAGCAATTTAGATGATGTATGTGAAAAAATATAATTATATATTGATAAAAAATATAAAGCTTACAAAATAGTATATTGTCCATAAATTTATTAAAAAGTACATGAATTAATAAAAAAGAATTGAGGTGTAATAAAGTTGCAAAAGAAATCTATAGTTTCTATTAATGGACCAGTAATTTTGGCTAAAGGTGAAGGAAATTTTTCAATGCATGACATTGTGTATATAGGTGGAGAAAAAATATTAGGTGATGTTATTAAAATTGAAAAGGATATTGCGACTATACAAGTTTATGAAAATACAACAGGACTTAAAATTGGTGAGGATGTAATAAGTGAGGAAGAGCCATTATATGTTACATTAGGACCGGGATTAATGGGAAATATTTTTGATGGAATACAACGACCTTTGGAGTTTCTTAGAAAAGAAGAAGGAGATTTTTTAAAAAGAGGTACAAAAGCATTAGGTATAAATACTGATAAAATGTGGTTTTTTAGACCAAAAGTTTTAATTGGAGATAAAGTTTGCCTTAATACTATTATAGGTGAAGTTCCAGAAACAAAGTTGATAATACACAAAATAATGAACTATTATGATGTTAATGGAGAAATAATTGAAATTGCAAATGAAGGAAGATATAAAGTTACAGATACAATTGCTAAAATAAAAGTAGGTGATTCTATCTTAGAGCTTAATATGATGCAAAAATGTCCTGTAAGAAAGCCAAGACCATATAAACAAAGACTAGTTACTTCAACCCCTTTAATAACAGGGCAAAGGGTAATTGATTCGATATTCCCAATTGCTAAAGGCGGAACAGGGATGATTCCTGGAGGATTTGGAACAGGTAAAACCATGCTTCAGCATCAATTTGCTAAATGGAGTAATGCAGATATTATTGTATATATTGGCTGTGGAGAGCGTGGAAATGAAATGACAGATGTATTAGAAGAGTTTCCTAAATTGATAGATAAAAGAACCGGATTACCTTTAATTGAAAGAACTGTTTTAATAGCAAATACATCAAATATGCCTGTTGCTGCAAGAGAGGCATCTATATATACTGGAATAACTATAGCAGAATATTATAGAGATATGGGCTTTGATGTTGCTATAATGGCAGATTCTACATCAAGATGGGCAGAAGCATTAAGAGAAATTTCAGGAAGATTGGAGGAGATGCCTGCTGAACAAGGTTTTCCATCATATTTGCCATCAAGATTATCTGAATTCTATGGAAGAGCCGGATTAGTAGAAAGTTTTAATGGAAAGCTTGGATCTGTAACTATAATTGGAGCAGTATCTCCACAAGGATCAGACTTTTCTGAACCAGTTACACAAAACACAAAAAGATTTGTTCATACTTTTTGGGGATTAGATAGAGATTTAGCATATTCAAGACATTATCCTGCAGTGAACTGGAATATTAGTTATAGTGAATATTTAGATAATTTACAATCTTGGTATGAAGAGAATATAGATGTTGACTTTTTAGAGTGTAGACAAAGAATTGTAAAATTATTAGAAGAGGAAAATGAATTACTAGAAATTGCTAGAGTTGTGGGTCAAGATGTTTTGTCAGATGAGAAAAGATTAATATTAGAAACTGCAAAAGCAATAAGACTTGGATTCTTGCAACAAAATGCTATGTCTGAAATTGATGCACAAGTATCATTAGTTAAACAATATAAAATGATGCAGACAATAATTTTAATATATGACAAAGCTCTTAAATTGGTAAATAAAAGAATTCCATTATCAGAAATAAGAAAATTGGGATTTTTTGAAGAATATGTTCAGATTAAGAATACTTATACAAATGAAGATATACCAAAGTTTAGTGAATTAAATTTAAAAATAAAAAATAATTTAAAAAAGCTGGAAGAAGAATATAAAAATCATATTTAGAAAGATTATTGAAACAAAGGAGAGATACAAAAGTGAAAGTTCAATATATTGGATTAGATTCGATTAATGGACCGCTGGTTTATATAAAAACACCAAAAGATGTTTCTTTTGAAGAAAAAGTAACTTTAGTTTTGAAAAATGGAGAAAAAAGAATTGGAAATATAATTAGGTTGGATGATGATATAACAACAATTCAAGTATATGAAGGTACAAATGGAATTGATACAAAAGAGGTTAAGACCACATTTTTAGGAGAGCCTTTAAAATTGAAACTATCCCCTAATATGCTAGGAAGAATTTTTGATGGAATTGGTAAACCAATAGATGATTTGGGTGAATTAAAAACAAATATAGAAAGAGATATAAATTCTAGCTCTATAAATCCTGTATCTAGAAAATATCCTCGAAATTTTATACAAACAGGAATTTCAACAATAGATGGACTTATGACATTAGTTAGAGGTCAAAAATTACCTATTTTTTCAGGAAGCGGAATTAATCATAATGAATTAGCTGAGCGAATTATAAGGCAATCTAATATTACAGATGGAGAGAATTTTGCAATAGTTTTTGGACTAATGGGGGCTGAGTATGAAACCGCAGAATATTTTAAAAAAAGTTTTAAAGAAAATGGAGTTTTGTCAAAAGTTGTGATGTTTGAAAACTTGTCAAATGATTCCTCAATTGAAAGGATATTAACTCCTAAACTTGCGTTAACTGCTGCTGAATATCTTGCATTTGATTTAAATATGCAAGTTTTGGTTGTTTTAACAGATATGACAGCATATGCAGAAGCCTTAAGAGAAATATCAACATTAAAAGGTGAAGTTCCAAGTAGAAAGGGTTACCCTGGATATTTATATAGTGATTTTGCTTCTATTTATGAAAGAGCAGGACAAATAAAAGGGAAAGAAGGTTCAATAACTCAAATACCAATATTAACAATGCCAAATGATGATATTTCAAATCCTATACCAGATACAACTGGTTATATAACAGAAGGTCAAATAGTTTTAAGTAGAGATTTATATATTAAAGGAATTACTCCTCCAATTAATATTTTGGATTCTTTATCAAGATTAATGAAAGATGGAATTGGAGAAGGAACCACAAGAGCAGATCATAATAAAATTTCAGATCAAATATTTTCGTCTTATTCAAAGGTTCAGGATGTTAGAGCTTTAGCAAAAGTATTGGGTGAATCAGATTTAACTGAAAATGATAGAAAATATTTAGAATTTGGTGAACAATTTGAAAAAAGGTTTATAAATCAAGAAAAATATGATGTTAGAGATATTAATAAAACACTTGATTTAGCATTAGAATTATTGCATATATTGCCTGAGTCAGATTTAGAAAAACTAATATAATTATTGAGAGAAGGTGAAATATTGGGAATTAGAGATTTACCTACAAAAAATAATTTAATTAAACTTCAAAGCTCTATTAAACAATCAAAAAATGGATATAAATTACTAGAGCAAAAAAAATTGATACTAACTAGGGAGCTGGAAAAGTATAAAGATAAACAAAAAGAAATAACTAAAAAAACTTATGAAATATTTGATCAAGCAGAAAATGCACTCAAGTTAGCTAATGTGGATATAGGAATTGATTCAATGATTAATATTGCAAATAACAATAATAAAGAGGATAATTCAATTGATATAAAATATAAAACAATAATGGGGGTGGAGTTGCCATCCATAATCTCGGATTTCCAACCAGCATTACCGGTATATGGTTTGTATAATACAACATCAAATGTAGATGAAACAATTATAAAATTTAATGAAGCAAAAAAATATATTATAGAATTGGCAGAGGTTCAAAATATAATATCTAGATTAAAGCAAAGTATTGAAAAAGTCCAACGAAGATCAAATGCACTTAAAGAAATAATAATTCCAAGAGATGAAGCAATTGCTAAAAAAATAGAAGAAATATTAGATGAAGCAACAATAGAAGAGTTTTCTAGAATGAAAATGATTAAAAGATAATTTTATATTATAAGGAGGAACTTTTATGAAAGATAAGAAAAGAATTATAGCAGGTATTATTTTTGTTTTAGCGTTTATTGTTATTGCACTTATAATTTATAGTATTGTAATAAAACATAAAGGCAGTAATAAAGATGGTAATAATTATATAAATACTACGATCAATAATGTTGATAAAAATACAACAAGTAATATTGATATAACTTTTAGTGATAATTCTAAAGTATATAGTATTAATGGTACTGATAAGACTGTAACTGTAACACAAAGTTTTGCAAAAGTTAGTACTGTAAATACAGAGGTAAAAAATAAAATTCAAAAAAAATTAGATGAGATTTCTGAAGAGGAATTTTCTGATTATAAAAAACAAGTAGAAGAAGCAATTTCAGGAGAATATCCCTCAATAAATGCAGATTTTTTAAATTATGTAGGAAACTTAAGTCTAAAGTGGTCTTTTGAAATTTCACGAAATGATGGTAAAGTTATAAGTATTAAAAATGTAAGCTCTGGAGGTCTTGGAGGTGTATCATGGGATAATATTAAGGGATATTCTTTTGATGTTTCTACTGGGGAGCTAATAAATCAAATAAAAACTTTAACTGATAATGAAGAAGAATTTACAAAATATGTAGATAATAATATAGAAACTTATTTTAGATCAAATAAACAAAAATTATCACTGTATAATGAATATAAAGCTGTAAGTGAAGGTAAAATAGAAAATAATAATTGGTATCTTTCAAATGATGGACTTACTATATGTTATGAAAAATATAAAATATCACCATTTACATTTGAGTATACTATACCATATAGTAAAATAAATAATATGTTAAATAGTAAAGTTTCAAAATAATCTTATTAAGTAATAGTATTGACTTTTGTATGAGAGAATAGTATAATAGATAATAGTTATGACCTTTTTAGGTATATAAAGAGATTTAAATTTATATTTAATATTCGAGATATGGAATATTAATAATGTTATAAAAAGAAGTGCGGAAAATTAAATAAATAAAATCAGAAAAATGCATATAAGAGCTGATATGCATTTATAATTTATTGCTTTTATATAATAAGAAATTCAGTAAATAAATATAATAATACATATAAGTAGATATGTATTATAAAAAGAAGTTTCCTAATTATATAAAATATTAATATATAAATATAGATTAACTTTTTAGTAATATATAATTTTATATTAGGTTAGAAAAATCTGATTTTTACATAAATATAATAACAAAACCTATAAAAATATTTATAGTATTATAAGAGATATAGATTTAAATAAATAAATTTAAGTAAGGAGTGAAATTTTAATAATGACAAAAGAAATGAATACAAGTGAAGATATGGAGAATCAGGTAAGAAATGTAAAAAGAGAGTACAAAGGAAAAATAACTAATAGAAAAACAAAAAGAAATATTGGTGATAAAAAAGAAATTGCTGAAAACAAAATAAATACTAAAAAAGTTGCAAAAAGAAAGACTGATATTAAGAAAAAAGAATCTGAATATGATTTTAAATTTAAAAAGGGAAAATTAAAAATTATACCATTAGGTGGTCTTGAAGAAATAGGAAAAAATATAACAGTTTTTGAGTATGAAGATGAAATGGTTTTAGTAGATTGTGGATTAGAGTTCCCGGAAGATAGTATGCTTGGGGTAGACATGGTAATACCAGATGTTACTTATCTTGAAAGAAATAAAGAAAAACTAAAGGGATTAGTTGTAACACATGGTCATGAAGATCATATTGGTTCAATACCATATGTTTTGAAAAAAGTTAATATGCCAATATATGCTACTAAATTAACAATAGGGTTAATAAAAAATAAGTTAGAAGAGCATAAATTACTTCGTAAAACAAAATTAAGAGAAGTTAATCAAGGTGAAACTGTTAAATTTGGAAAAATACAGGTTGAATTTATTCGTAGTTCACATAGCATACCAGATTCTGTAATGTTAGCAATTAAAACACCAGCTGGAACAGTTCTTCATACAGGTGATTTTAAAATTGATTACACGCCAATAGATGGTCAAGTTATGGATTTCGGAAGAATTGCAGAGCTTGGAAATCAAGGAATTTTAGCTTTAATGTCAGACAGTACAAATTCAGAAAGAAAAGGATACACAATGTCTGAAAGTACAGTTGGAGATGTGTTTGAAAAATTATTCCAAAATTGTACAAAAAGAATTGTTGTTGCAACATTTGCTTCAAATGTTCACAGAATTCAACAAATATTAAATTCAGCTGTTAAACACAATAGAAAAGTTGCTGTTTGTGGTAGAAGTATGATAAATATGATTGAAACAGCTACATCTTTAGGCTATATACAAGTGCCTGAAAAAACTTTTATTGATATAGATATGATTAAAAATTATAATGATGATCAATTGGTAATTATAACAACAGGAAGTCAAGGAGAAGCAATGTCAGCTTTAACTAGAATGGCATCAGGTGAGCATAAAAAAATAGTTATAACACCAAATGATTTAGTTATAATTTCAGCAACACCAATACCTGGAAATGAAAAATTAGTTTCAAAGGTTATAGATGACTTAATGCAAATTGGAGCAGAAGTTGTATATAGTGCATTAGAGGACGTTCATGTTTCAGGCCATGCTTGTCAAGAAGAGCAAAAATTAATAATGGCTCTAGCTAGACCTAAATATTTTATTCCAGTGCATGGAGAATATAGACAACTAATGGCTCATAGCGAAACTGCACAAGAAATGGGAATTCCAAAAGAGAATATTTTCTTAATGAAAAATGGTAGAGTTTTGGAAATGAATGAAAAAGAAGCTAAACTTACGGGAGCTGTACCATCTGGAAAAATATTAGTAGATGGATTAGGTGTTGGAGATGTTGGAAATATAGTTTTAAGAGATAGACAACACTTATCTCAAGATGGATTAATTATAATTGTTATGACAATGGATGGAACTTCAGGTGAAATAGTTTCAGGTCCAGATGTTATTTCAAGAGGATTTGTCTATGTTAGAGAATCTGAAAATTTAATGGATGATGTTAAAAGACAAATTCGTGAAGAGGTAAAAAAATTCGAGAATAAAAACATTACTGATTGGGCTACAATAAAGACAGCATTAAAAGATAATTTGCGTGAATATATATTCCAAAAAACAAAACGTAATCCGATGATATTACCAATTATAATGGAAGTTTAAATTTAGAAACAGGGTAAAGATTTAAGTTAAATTAAATTTTTACCCTGTCTTTTTAGTTAGCAATTTTAGCACATTTAACGAATAATGTACAAATTCATATAATATAAGGTATGCCTATTACTGGTATATGTAAGGAGAAATAATTTGAAAAATAAAAGAATATTAAAAATAGTAATTATAATCTCATCAATAATATTTTTATTTTTTCCCAATATAGAATCTTTTAATAATTTTTCATATGCAGAAGAAAAAAATGAAGAGAGCATAGAAAAGATTGATAAAATAGATTTAACTACTAAAGAAATTATTGAATGTAGCAAAGATAATCCTTGTTATATAGATGAAAAAGAAATCGAAATAGATGCACAAGTTGGACAAGAAAATATAAGTTTTGATGGAGAAAACAATCAAAATGGAGCTAATTTATTAGGAGAATATAAAGGTTTAACTTATTATTCGCAAGCTGATTCAAGATGGGCAAATACGCCATATACTATAACCGGAAATTCATCTCAAACAATGAAATCTAGCGGGTGTGGACCAACAGTAGCTGCAATGATTGTTTCAAGTGCAAAAGGGTCAATATTACCAAATGAAATGGCAAAAATTTTCGTAAATAGAGGATATAGAACCAAAAATAGTGGAACTGCTTGGAGTGCATTTTCATTTATTGCAGACTATTTTGAATTTAGAGAATTTTATACAACATCTTCATTTAATGAAGCTATGAATTATTTGAGTAAAAAAAATGAAAATGGAACTAATAAATATTATATAGTAGCTAGTTGTGGAAACGGATTATTTACAAATGGAGGTCATTATGTTGTGCTTACAAGCTTAAATGAAAATACTATTCATATATATGATCCATATTTATATAATTGTAAGTTTAATATATCATCAAGAAGAAATGCGAATGTAATTACTTCAGGAAATAATGTGTATGTGGAAACACAAAGTTTTAAGAAATATGCAAATTATAAAAATTTTTGGATATTTTCAAATGATAGTGAAGGAAGTCAAGCCATTAGTGAGATAAATAGAATTGATAATATAAATTATGAAAGATATGTTGCAACTAAAAGTTCAAATTTAAATGTAAGGGAAAGTAATAATATTAAAAGTAATATAATTATAAAATTAAAAAAGGGAACTAAAGTAAACGTTATAGAAATAAAGGGCCATACGCAAATCTTAAATGGCTGTGAATATCAATGTTGACTGTATAAATTTATTAATCATCTATTGCCAAAAGATGATTTTACATATATAATAGATACAAAATTTTAAAAGCAAAGGGATGATAAACAATTATGGATTATAAAGAATTAGCAAATTTGATATTTCCAGATGCAAAGGATATATCATATTATGAAGAAAAATATCCAGAAAGAAATTTACCAGAAGGAGCAATAGTAACAAGATTTGCACCAAGTCCAACTGGATATGTACATATAGGAGGATTATACCAATCATTAGTTGCAAAAATGTCAGCTAAAAGAACAGGAGGAGTATTCTTTTTAAGAATTGAAGATACTGATCAAAAAAGAAAAGTAGAAAATGGTGTTACAGATATAGTAAATTCATTAAAAGTATTTGATATGGCTCCAGATGAAGGAATGATTTCTGAAACAGAATGGACAGGAGAATATGGTCCATATATTCAATCAGAAAGAAAAGAAATATATCAAGCATATGCAAAATATATGATAGAGCAAGGAAAAGCATATCCATGTTTTTGTACTCCAGAGCAAGAAGAAGAGCGAAACAAAGTACAACTAGATGCAAAAATAAGACCAGGATATTATGGTGTATGGGCTAAATGTAGAAATTTAACATTAGATGAAATGGCAGAAAAAATAAAAGCAGGTGTTCCATATGTTATAAGATTCAAATCAACAGGAAGAGAAGACAGAAAAATACAAATATCAGATGGAATAAAAGGAAAGATTACATTCCCAGAATATGATATAGATATAGTTATAATAAAATCAGATGGACTTCCAACATATCATTTTGCACATATGGTTGATGATCATTTAATGAGAACAACACATGTAATAAGAGGTGATGAATGGTTACCTTCAGTACCACTTCATGTACAATTATTTAAAGAAGCGGGATTTAAAGCACCAAAGTATTGCCATATTTCTCCTATGATGAAAAACGACAATGGAAATAAACGTAAATTAAGTAAAAGAAAAGATCCTGAAGCAGCTGTTTCATATTATGATGAATTAGGTGTACCACCAGATGCTGTTAAAGAATACTTATTAAATATAGCAAATTCAACATTTGAAAATTGGAGAAAACAAAATAAAGATGCAAGTATAGAAGATTTTGACTTTCATCTAAACAAAATGAGTGTTAGTGGTGCATTATTTGATATGGTAAAATTATTTGATGTTGCTAAAATTGTAATTTCAAGATATTCAGCAGAAAAAGTATATAATGATTCATATGCTTGGGCTAAAAAATATGACGAAGAGCTAGTTAAATTATTAGAAAATAAAGATTATGCTTTAAAAGTTCTTGGAATTGAAAGAGGAAATGCAAAACCAAGAAAAGATATAGCAAAATGGTCAGATTTAAAAGAAAACATTTCATATATGTATAATGAAGAATTTGATAAAATAACAGAGCTTGACTTTGGAAAAGTAACAGATAAAGACTTGGCAAATAAAATATCAAAATTATATGCTGAAAAATATTTCGACATAAATGATGATAAACAAACATGGTTCGACAAAATGAAAGACTTAGCAGAAGAAGTAGGATTTGCTCGTGAAGTAAAAGAATGGAAAGCTGAGCCAGAAAAATGGCCAGGACATGTTGGAGATATAAGCTCTGTAATAAGAGCAAAATTAACCGGAAGATTAAATACACCAGACTTATACGAAATAATAAAAGTATTAGGTAAAGATGAGGTACTAAGAAGATTAACAAAATAAACACAATTAAAAGGAGGGTTGCTATATGGAAATAGAGAATGTAAAAGGTGGATATGATTATTTACCAGAAGAGCAAAAAATTAGAAATTATATAAATGATACATTGAAAACCGTTTTCGAAGAATATGGTTATGCATCAATTGAAACTCCGATTTTATGTTATTATGATATTTTGGCTGGAAAATATGATGAAAGCAATGATTTATTAAATGAGATATATAAATTATCAGATCAGGGAAAACGAAAATTAGGATTAAGATATGATTTAACAGTTCCTTTTTCAAAATTAATAGCATTAAACAAAAATAAAATAACAATGCCATTTAAAAGATATGAAATAGCAAAAGTTTTTAGAGATGGACCAATAAAAGCTGGACGTGATAGAGAATTTACGCAATGCGATGTTGATGTTGTTGGAATTGAAGGACAAATGATAGAAGCGGAACTAGTAAGTTTATATGTTGAAGCATTTAAAAAACTAGAAATAGATGTTGAAATTAAATATAATAGTAGAAAGTTGATGAATGGATTAATTTTAGAATGTGGAGTAGCTGATGAGTTAACTTCTAAAACTATTACTATTATAGATAAGATTGAGAAATTATCTAAGGCCGATTTTAATAAAGCTCTATTAGAAATAGGGTTAAATGAAAAGCAATCTGAAAAACTACAAGAATATTTTTCATTATCATTAGAGCAAATAAGTGAAATGTTTAAAAATTCAGAAAATGTAGTATTAAATGAAGGATTAAAAGAGCTTAATGAATTAAATGACTATTTAACAGTTTTAAATTTGCAAAATTATTGTAAATTTACTTCTTCATTGGCAAGAGGACAGGATTATTATACTGGAACTGTATTTGAAGTATATGAGAAAAACGGAAAGTTAAACTGCAGTATTGGAGGCGGAGGTAGATATGATAAAATTATTACTGATTTTATCAATGATGGAAATGTATACCCTGCTGTAGGTGTAAGTTTTGGATTAACTTCATTATATGAAATATTAAAAGATAGAGCAGAATTTAGCTCTAAATCATTATTAGATTTTTATATTATTCCAATGGGAACTGAAAAAGAAAGTTTAAAATTAGCAATTGAATTAAGAAAACAAGGATATAAAGTAGATATAAGCATGAATGGTAGAAAATTGAAGAAATGCTTAGATTATGCCAATAAAGCCAATATACCATATGTAATAGTATTAGGAGAAGATGAAATTAATAATAATAAATTTGTTATAAAAGATATGATTAATAAGAACCAAACAGAGCTCACTTTTAATGATATTAAAGACATAAGTAAGATATTAGTTAAAGATTAGTTAAAAATCAAAATGAAGAGCAGAAAAATGCTCTTCATTTTAGTATAAATTGAAAAAGGAAGTGCATAATTATGTTATATAATGTAGGAGATATAGTTAGAACAAAGAAACAGCATCCTTGTGGAAGTAAATTGTGGGAAATAACAAGAGTTGGTGTTGATTTTAAATTAAAATGTATAGGTTGTGGACATGTTATTATTTTACCTAGAGAAAAAGCAATGAAGGCAATTACGAAAAAGATTGATAAAGATTAAGATTATATTAAAAAATAGATTAGAAAAAAACGAAAAAAGACAAAAAATGTATTGACAATGAAATTAGTGTGTGATAATATAATCGAGTACTGGGAATGAGGAACAAGAGCACAGAGAAAAGCTAATAAATTGTAACGATTGAATAGAGTGATGTTAAATTTTTAGCATAAAAAAATCAATATAAAAATTATTGAAAAAAATAAAAAAATGTGTTGACAAATTCTCATCAAGATGGTATCATAAACAAGTACTTAGCGAGAGATAAAACATATTAAATATATGTAAATTAGTAATTGAACAACGAAGAAAAAACGCATACTAATTTATTATTTTTTTATGCCAAAAACGGTATAAAAAATAAAATAAAAATATTTAAAAAATATGTTGACATCGAGAGCAAAAAGTAGTACAATATAAATCGTTCACAGCGAGAGCAAAGAACGAAAAAGTACATTGAAAAGTAAACAATAAACCTTTTGAGAAACCAATCGAAGCGGTAGTTAATTGTACTACCTTAAAACAAAAACAATTATTATTTTAGAGCTTAAAACTCATAAAGTTGATTTTACAATCGAAAGATTTTAAGATACAATAACAAGAGAGTTTGATCCTGGCTCAGGATAAACGCTGGCGGCGCACATAAGACATGCAAGTCGAACGGAAGTCGTTATAATTGATTCAGATTGAAAGATTTATCCGGATTGAAGAAGATTTTATAACAATGGCTTTAGTGGCGGACTGGTGAGTAACGCGTAAGCAATCTGCCTATTAGAGGGGAATAACAGTGAGAAATTACTGCTAATACCGCATATGCCATGAATATCGCATGATAAAAATGGGAAAGGAGAAATCCGCTAATAGATGAGCTTGCGTCTGATTAACTAGTTGGTAAGGTAACGGCTTACCAAGGTTATGATCAGTAGCCGGACTGAGAGGTTGAACGGCCACATTGGGACTGAGATACGGCCCAGACTCCTACGGGAGGCAGCAGTCGGGAATATTGCGCAATGGAGGAAACTCTGACGCAGTGACGCCGCGTATAGGAAGAAGGTTTTCGGATTGTAAACTATTGTCGTTAGGGAAGAGAAAGGACAGTACCTAAGGAGGAAGCTCCGGCTAACTACGTGCCAGCAGCCGCGGTAATACGTAGGGAGCAAGCGTTATCCGGATTTATTGGGTGTAAAGGGTGCGTAGACGGGAAATTAAGTTAGTTGTGAAAGCCCTCGGCTCAACTGAGGAACTGCAACTAAAACTGGTTTTCTTGAGTGCAGGAGAGGAAAGAGGAATTCCTAGTGTAGCGGTGAAATGCGTAGATATTAGGAGGAACACCAGTGGCGAAGGCGTCTTTCTGGACTGTAACTGACGTTGAGGCACGAAAGTGTGGGGAGCAAACAGGATTAGATACCCTGGTAGTCCACACCGTAAACGATGG
>CAKPRA010000020.1 GCA_934180065.1 uncultured Clostridia bacterium
ATATTTCAAATCTCTCTTAAGCAGTTATTGCAATAGATTTAAGACATGAAAAAAATTTTTCATGTCTTAGACCTGTTCATCTATATAAATCACTATTTGTTTTTTGACCATACACGATTAATATTAACCTTTTCCTTCTTCATTATACACTCATACAAATTAATATTTAAGCAATTACAAATATTATTAAGTATTATAAATACATCTGCAATTTCACTTTCAACTGAATCATAATTATATATTTTATCACAATCTACCCCTAATAAAGTATTCTCTTTTCTTATTGCCTTAGCAAGTTCGCCAACTTCTTCTGTTAGCAGCAACATATTATCTTGTGAAGATTGCTTTGAAAAACCTCTTACCTCTATTACTTTTTTTATATAATTTTGAATTTGATTTATATCACGTGTCTGTTCTAATTCTCTATATAAATCATTCTGTATATTATTAGTCATTTAAAGTTCCTCTCTTTCTATTTCATCTGTAATTTTTTTTATGTATGCATCTTTATTTTTTCTCTTGTATACACATATATATGATGGATGTTCTATACTCAAAATCTTTGCATCTACCTTAATACTATTCTTTTTACAATATTGGGTAACAAATTTATTAACATTATTTCCCAATAAAAAAACAACTCTTGGTTTAAGTTCACGTATCTCCATGAGTAAATTTTTAATGCACATTTCCATCTCATTTTCTGTTGGATACCTTAATTTTCTCTCTTCATTAAGTGGCAAACATTTCACTAAGTTTGTTTTATAAAAAGTAAGATCATCTCTCTTTTTTTCAATCTCTTCAATTAGTTTACCACTACTAGTATTATTTTCCAAAGGGTAATTCTTATTAACATCCTCTACTTTCTTAGCAGACAATCCCACCCACATAATATCACATTTGTTTTTTTTATCCAATAGTGGTTCTTGATTTTTGCATAATTTACATTTTCTACAATTCTTTATCTTCTCTATCATTTTCCTCTTCTATCTCGCTTCCTAACTTGTTTGTTTCAATAACAATTTTATTAATAAATTCTTGACTACAAGCACTAAAGTTTTCAGCCATGAAATTGAATTGACTTCTCCCTTTCAATACATCTAATGAATCATTGTGTTTATATGTTATCTTTTTATTTAATATATTGTATAGTTCTGTTCCATGATATGGTCTAAACTGAAATGCACTTGTTCTAAATTTTTCTTTTTTATTCTTAGCACATTCAGTCAATTTTGCGGCTAATATATATGTATCCTTACACTGTTCTTTGGTTTCATTTGGAAATCCATACATAAAATAGCCTTTAACATTTATTCCATTCTCTAGGATTTTAGAAATAACCTCATATATTTCAGCTGTAGTTCCAATTTTATGTATTCTTTTTCTCATGTTTTCATTGCCTGATTCTATGCCAATTTCCAATTCTCTACAACCACTTTTTTCTAACTGACTAAATAATTCTTCGGAACCTTGAAGGGATTTTATATGTGCCATAGCCCTCCATTCAAATGGAAACTGTTTAAATATTCGTATTGCCATTTTTATACTATCTTCATTCTTTAAAAATAAATCATCTAAAATCCTGATACTTTGTGTTCCTGGATGTATTTTTTGAATCTGTTTTAATTCTTCAATTATATCCTGTTCACTTCTTACTCTAACAGGAACATCTCTGTTTAGTGAACGTGCACCTCCACAAAAAGCACAATTATACAAACACTCTCTTGACGTAACTATCGCCTCTTCTTCTTTACCATATATATTTTTGGTTCTTCTTTCTTCAAAAAATGATCTATCTAATTCTAATTTTGAAATATCTGCTGGAAAATAGATAGAATTACCATCAAGACAATACACCTTTCTATCTTTTTTATCCTTAACTATAGATTCCTGTTTTACACATTCATTAACAATGTCCAAAGTAATATATTCTCCTTCTCCTATTGTCACAGTGATACTATTATCAGTATTAAAATTTATTATATCATTATACATAAATTTAGTACTTTTTCCACCTACAATAAAACTTGTCTTTGTTTTGCATTTTTCGATGATTTCTTTTACAAGTTCCATATTCACTGAAAATATGTTAACTCCAACAAAATCAGGCTTTTCTTTTTCGATTACACCTAGAATTTCATTAATAGTTAGATTTTTATAAACACAATCTAAAATTTTTACATCTATTCCATTTTTCTTTAAATAAGTTGCAATATAACCTAGCCCAAGAGGGGGTAAATAATCCTCACTATCAGCAACTTTTTTATTATAAATGGGTGAATTTAACAATATAATCTTTTTCATCACAAATCTCCTTCGTCATTTATATATTCTATATTTCAAAATCATCATTTGTAATATATCTCTTAAATAACTTATTCGTTTTAGTATCTGGCAAAGTTAAATCTGTAAAAATTACATTTCCATCTTCTACTACATACTCCATATCGTATTCATCAAAAGGAATATCCTTTGTCAACATAACAACTTTAGAGAAGTTTTTAAAATCCTCTTTATTTTCTTTTGCCATACTAAGTTTGCTAATAAATAATCTGCCTCCAATTATTGGAATTACCATTCTATTTCCAATAATCTCATTTTTTCTATCCGCTAAATTCCTATATGTTTCTAGTATAATACTGTCCCTATATAAAAGTTTCGAAATAGATCCAACAATATCAGTTTTTACTAATTTATGTACTATAATATCATTATCTTTTTTTATTTTGCACTATAAAATCTGTAATTTTTTTATAATCCGTGCAATTATGTATTGATTGCAAACTTACGCAAGAACTACAATTTTTCTTTGGTGATAGTCGAACACTTAACCCTAATTTTATCCTTTCATCATTTAAGGTTAATCCTTCATAGTTTATTAGTTCTACAATCGGTAATTTTAGTTTACTAAGAAGTTGGATCTAGGTCAACTTTTTCTGTGAACTTTTTTAATATTTTTTTCCTCTAGCAATTAATACCTCGTCTATCTGATTTGTTCTTTTTATTATTCCAATAAAAAACACTGACAAACTATTTTTTATATTTTTAGCATTAACTTTAATGCCTTTATATTTATATACATCTCTTATACCCACTAAATCTTTCTTTAATATTGGTATTATTGATAAAGAAATAGCTACCATAATTTCTATCTCTTCTATATTTATATTAAATAACACTAATGGTCTGCATAACATTTTTATTGTATTAGCAATAGTTGTCTTAGTACTTGTTATCGAATATATACATGTTATATTACATACTATCAAAAACTTTATTGCAATCCAAATTGCTTCACTTATACTGCTAATTATTACATTAATAAAAAACGTGAATAAAACATATGGTAATATTTTGAATAGTTGCTTTGTAACTTTCACTATAGGAATTTTTAGAACTATTACTATTGCCACATTACACAATATAATTGTTCCAAATAAAATTATAGATTTTGGTAAAAAAAACATAACTGTTGCCATTATAAAAAAAACCCCAAATTTAATTAGTTCCATTTTATCACCTTCATCCTATTTTTTCATCTTTACACACAACTCTTTTACTAGTGAGTCAACAGTCAAAACATCATTATTATCTAATTCAATTCCATTGCTTTTTAATTTTACTAATATTTCTAATAAAGTGGGAATTCTTATTTCGTATTTTTCAAATATATTTGATTTTTCTACTAGCTCCTTTTTTTCAATCTGCTCTACTATTTCACCATTATTTAAAATTATAGTTCTATCTGCTAATAATATTTCGTCTGCCAAATTTGTTATACATATTATTGTATAGCCTTCATCTTTTAACTTTTTAATTAACTTATAAATTTTTACTTTTCCAATACTGTCAATCATCGTTGTTGGTTCATCAAAAATTATATATTGCGGTTTTTTAGCTAATACTTCAGCAATCATTATTCGTTGTTTCTGTCCAAGCGATAAATAATATAAATCTTTATTTTTATATTCAAGCATATCCACATATTTTAATGCATCATCAATAATATTTTCATCTTGTGTAATGTATGAAAATTCCTCTTTAATATTACTAAATATAATTTGACTATCAGGATTTTGAAATACTATGCCTATTTTAGAACTTATTAATTCTCTATTTTTCCTTTTTGATATATCCATACCATCAATAGAAATACAACCTTCTTTCAGTTTTAATATTCCTGAAATAAGCTTTCCTATTGTTGATTTTCCAGATCCATTTTTTCCAACAATTGTTACTATTTCTCCATTTTTTATAGAAAAACTTATGTTTTTTAACACATTTTTTCCATTTTTGTATTTATATGATACATTTTCTATATTAATCATCGCTACCTCTTAAATATTTATCAAATGGTTTTCTTAATATTTTCTCTAAAAAAATAGTAACACTTATATGTATTGGAATCATTATTATTTGTTTTATAAATCTGGTTGAAAATAATACAATGAATGCTTTTCCCGATGTAATACTTGTCCATAGTGTATTTAGTCCCATATTTACTATTACAGAAACTAGTATCGTTGCAATTATAACTCTTATAATGAACTGTTTATCTGTGTATATATTTTCGCTTTTTTTATATAATAATGTTCCATATATATAAGCAGCAATGGCTGTACTTATTGTGTATCCAATAAAGTATGGTCCGGTTGGAAACAGTATTGCACCTATTACATCTCCCAACACATTTATTAATATTGTCCATTTTGGTCCTAACCATATAGCACAAAGCATTGTTGGAATAAATGCAAAACTTATTTTCATTATTGGTGTTTTTATCGATAAAATTCTTGATAAAATTATTAATAGAGCTAATAATATTGATGATAATATAATTTTTTTGTTTTTTGACATAAAAAAACTTCCTTTCTTTTTGTTTTTCCGCAACAAAAGAAAAGAAGATTATATTCTTCTAAAAAATTTTTTTCTTTTCTTAGCGGAATGCGAAAATAAATAAGCATAAAAATATTTATTTGCCCTAATAACAACTTCCCGTTTATTAGGTCTTTACTATTTATTTCCTACTCTAAAACTTCTATTTCAAAGTTTACCATATCTCCTGTATATATTCAAGTGAATTTTTACAAAATTACTTGAATACGATATATTATTACAAAAATATACATATGATTTTTTATCTATTTACTATTATTACTTACCAAAAAACTTTTCTCATAATTTCTTTGCATCAATTATAACCTGCAATATTACACAATATTTTATTTATTTTCAATCATCCATTTATACAATAAATCCTCTTCAATTTTTCCTTGCTCAAACAATTTTACTTTAGTCTGTGCCTCCTTCTTCCATTTTCTTAAAATCCTTCTTTAACTGTTTATTTTCTTAAAAATATTGATGTTTCTTCTGAAAATGAAGAATCAGAAAAATATTTTGAAGATTATTTTAGAGAATGGCTCGGTCACTCTACCTATTCTACTACTGCTAATTTATATACTCATTTGGATAGTAAAACAAAAAATCTTTCTTCAAATGTATTATCTAATCCAATTAATTTATAGTAGATGAATTTTTAATTTGTTTGACATCCGCAAAAAATAACAACCTCCAATTTCTTGAAAGTTGCTATTTTTCGATGGTTGCCCGTTACATATCAAAAACAAACTATGCAACCTGTGTCATTATTTTTTATTATATCTTGTTATATTTTTTATAACCTAATACCTTACTATTTGTATTTAACTTTACTTAAGATAACCAATTAGCAATATCATAAATTTGTATACCTTCATATTGATATAAATCATGTCTTGTTCTTGCTATTATAATTTTAGGATATGCATCTTTTATTTCTAATAAAGGTTTTACTTCTCTTTGTAATGTGCTATCATCAGAAATGTTGTCAGATACTTGAATATATATTTTTTCATTTCTTTTTGTTGCAACAAAGTCTATTTCTTTATTATACAAAGTACCAACATATATTTCATATCCTCTACGTAATAATTCAATTGCAACAATATTTTCATATATTCTACCATAGTCCATATTGGTTGTTCCTAGTAAAGCATATCTAAAGGCATGGTCTGAAAGGTAAAACTTATCTTGTGTACTTAATAATTTTTTGCCTCTTATATCATATCTAGTAACTTTATAAAACGCAAATGCATTGCATAAATATTTGATATAATTACTTATAGTCTTATCAGTAATAGCCACATTGTTATTGTTAAGTACATTTGTTATATTATTTGATGATGTAAGGTTTGATATATTATCCATTAAATAATTATTTAGATTATTTAGAACATCTATATTTCTTATTTTATATTTTTGATTTATATCTCTGACTATTAAAGTATTATAAACATCTGAGATATAATCGTATTTTTCTTTTTGTGTTTTATACAAATATGAGCCAGACATTCCACCTTCTTTAACGTAATTATCAAAAGCTTCTTGAATATCGTTATATTGATAATATTCTAAATATTCTTTAAAGGAAAATGGATATACATCAATACAAAATGTTCTTCCTGTAAATAATGTTGCTAAGTCACTACTCATTAAAAATGCATTAGAGCCGGTAATATAAATATCATATTTTTCTAAAGCATGTAAACCATTTATAGCTTTTTCAAATCCTTCACACATTTGAATTTCATCAATCAGTATAAAGTTCTTTTTATTATCTTTATATCTTTCTTCAATATAATTATATAAATTATGATATTCCATTAAATCTTCATATATAGGAATATTAAAGTTTATATGAATTATATTTACATCATTGATATTTTCAGATATATATTTTTTCAAAGCTTCTAATAATTTTGATTTTCCGCTACGTCTAATTCCAGTTAACACTTTAATATCTGGAGTTCCTATAACACTAATTAATCTTTCCAAATAATCATTTCTTTTTATAAGTTTCATACAATCACCTCTATAATTATTATATAGTTCTATTCCGAAAAAATCAATTATTTTTAACAATTCGTAATATAATTATTAGCATATTTTTTTGATTTATACAACAAATAGTAATTCTTTTACATAAATTACTCTCTTCTGTCTTCTTATGTAAAAAAACAAACCCTTACAGTCTCAATAGAAAGACGTAAAAGTTTGTTTTTTGTTTGCTTGGTTGGGCTAGCTAGATTCGAACTAGCGCATGTCAGAGTCAAAGTCTGATGCCTTACCGCTTGGCTATAGCCCAATGTATTCAATTTGCATTAATAAAATATGGGCTGGAAGATGGGACTCGAACCCACGGTCTTCAGTGCCACAAACTGACGCGTTAACCAACTACGCTACATCCAGCATTTTCACACTGTTTAATCAATGCAGTTACTATTGTACTATTTTAAGCTAAATTTGTCAATAGTTGTTTTCTAATTTTTAAATTAATTTTTATTTCATTACTATTCACAGTATTATAATTACTGTAATAAAAAAATCAATAACTGTGAATAGTAATATTTCACAAATTTATATAAAACAGAAAAATCATCCTTATACTTCTCTTGCCAAAATAACTAATCTATAATTATTATTTGACATACATGTTACAAGAGATACTTCTCTTTTTCCATTTGTATTTCTATTATAAAATGATGTGTCATTTTCTTCTGTTGTATATTTATTATATATTTTATATTCAATTCTCTTACCAGTTGCAGAATCTGTTATAAATATAGAATCTCCAATATTCATTTTTTTATTACTTCCAAAAAATAAACCGCTTCTATAATTATGGCCAATTATTACCGTATTACCAACTTTATTTAATCCTACTCCATATTGAATTGCAACAGAAATTTCAAGTTCATTTATATTTTTCATTTCCTCTAACACAGGATATTGTAGTTTGACGCTTGGCATTTCAAGCTTCCCCTCAACACGATATCCTCTATAGCTTAGTGCATCTGTATTGATACCTCTTGTACCTTCGCTTCCAGTTCCAGTTTGCTCTTTCACTGCATTTGTTTCATCTACTTCATCCTCATCGTCTGGAACTATATCATTAATATATGTATCAAAAACACCATTTAAATAATCACTTGAATCATCATTAATTTTATACTTTTGATAATATTTATATATTAAATATCCTAATCCTGATAAAATAGCTATTACAAAAATAATCAATAAAAATGTAAGAAATTTATCAAAAAAACCTTTTTTCATATTTTTCTATAGCACTGTATAATATTATTTAAAAATAAATATATCATACACTCCTTTCTTTATTTATAGCATTTTCTTAAATAAAAATTCATTCATGTAAAAACTTACTTATAAAATTTTTTCACCCAATTTTTTTCCAGCTAAAATGTGAAAATGCATGTGCATTACAGTTTGACCCGCATTTTCTCCACAATTATTTATTACTCTAAACCCATCTTTAGCAAATCCTTCTTTATTAGCAATCTTATTTATCGCTTCGTATATTTTTGATATTATATTATCATTTTCCTCAACATCTAGAATATTGTTATAATGTTTCTTAGGAACAACCAAAATATGAATTGGTGCCTGTGGATTCAAATCCTTAAAAGCTGTTACATATTCATCCTCATATACTATTGTTGATGGGATTTCACCATTTGCTATTTTACAAAAAATACAATCACTCATATTACTTCCTTCTTTCGTCTAATTTCATTTACTTTTTTATTATAACATACTGACATACTTTTTTCTACGCCAATTTATTTTTTATTTACTTTTTGGGGACAATCCTGCTTTTTCTTTTTTCAAAACCGTTCCCCTTTTTTCTCTTCAGAACCTTTCCATTCTAAAAAACAACATATTCGAAATTGAATATGTTGCTTTCTTTTTATTCTTCTATTAAAATTGCTTTTATTCTTCTTACTCCTGCTGAGCTTGATTCTTCTTTTTTAATTTTGAATTTTCCTAGCTCTGATGTATTGCTTACATGAGGTCCTCCACATATCTCTATTGATACATCTCCTATTTTGTATACAGTTACTATGTCTGGATATCTTTCTATAAATTCACATTCTGCCCCCATTTTTATTGCTTCTTCTTTTGGCATTTCTAATTTTTCTACTGGAATTGCCATTTTTATGTATTCATTTACTAGGTCTTCTGTTTGTTGTTTTTCTTCTGGTGTCATTTTGCTATCATGTGAAAAATCAAATCTCATTCTTTCTGCAGTTATATTGCTTCCTTTTTGGTGTACATGGCTTCCTAGTACTTTCTTTAATGCAGCATTTAATAAATGTGTTGCTGTGTGGTATTTTGTTTCCATTTCTCCTGTTGAAGCAAGTCCACCTTTGAATTTTTGCTCTGCACCTTTTCTTGATAAAGCTTGATGCTCTTCAAATTTCTTTTTGAATCCTTCTATATCAACAGTTAAACCTTGCTCTTTAGCAAGCTCTTCTGTAAGTTCAATTGGGAATCCATATGTATCATATAATTTGAATGCAATATCTTTTGATATTTCTGTTTCTTCAATATTTTTTGTTAATTTTTCAAATTCACGTAAACCTTTTTCTAGTGTTTTGTTAAATTTATTTTTTTCGTTAGCTAAAACCTCTAATATAGCTTTTTCATTTCTTTCAAGCTCTTTATAATATGATTTATATTCATCAATTACAACTTTTGCAAGCTCTTGTTCCCAATTGCTATTTATATCTATATCTAATTTTTTAGCATAACGAATCATTCTTCTTATTAATCTTCTTAAAATATAACCTTGGTCTGTATTTGAAGGTTTTATTCCTGCATCATCACCACTTAATATTACAATAGCTCTTATGTGATCTGCTATAATTCTCATGCTTCTTGTATATTTTTCATCATCATAATTTTTTCCAGAAACTTCTTCTATTTTTTTAATTAAATCTGTCCATATTGATGATTTATAGTTATCTGTTTGTCCTTCAAGTACTGCAACAACTCTTTCAACACCCATTCCAGTATCAACATTTTTATTTTTTAATGGTTCAAATGTTCCGTCTGGTGTATGATTATATTGCATAAATACATTGTTCCATATTTCTACCCAATTATCATTTTCTGGATCAAAATCAGATGGAACTTCTTCATCACTTCTCCAGTAGAATATTTCGGTATCTGGTCCGCATGGTCCTGTAAGTTCCATATTTGGCCACCAGTTATCATCTTCTCCTAAAAATGCAATTCTGTTTTCTGGAATTCCTAATGATTTCCATAAATCTGCTGATTCATTATCTGCTGGTACTATATCGTTTCCTTTAAATACAGTTACAGATAATTTTTCAACTGGTATTTTTAAGTATTTTGTTAATAATTCAAAACTCCATGTTATAGATTCTTTTTTGAAGTAATCTCCTAAAGACCAGTTTCCTAACATTTCAAAAAATGTATGATGTGTTTTATCTCCAACTTCATCTAAATCATTTGTTCTAAAACATTTTTGAACATCAGTTAAACGTGTTCCTTCTGGATGAGGTTCTCCTTTTAAGTATGGTACTAATGGTTGCATACCTGCTGTATTAAATAAACAAGTTGGATCATTTTCTGGAATTACTGGAGCACTTGGTATTACTTTATGTTCGCGCTCTTCAAAGAATTTTAAATATATATTTTTTAAATCTACTTTTTCCATATATTTTTCGACTCCCTTTTTAAACAATTTTTCGTCAATTATATTACAAATTATGGTAAATTGCAATAGCTTGATTGTTTTTAATATACTTGACATAATATTAGTGTGCATGCAAATATGGCTTTAGCTGCTATAATGTTAAGTTTAGCCAACCTTAAAAATTAGTGCAAAAATGGCGAATCGCTTTGCGATTCGTCATTTTATTTTTTAATTTTTTGACATTACTCATTCCACAAATTTCAAGTTTACATCAAACAATCCTGTTTTGCCTCACTTACAGTTACTTTTGCTATTTTATTTATAAAATCGTCTTTATCTGTTTTATGCTTTACTACTATATAATTTGTTGTATGACCTTTTAGATATTCTCCTTCACGCTCTTCAAATAGAACCTCTACCTGTTTACCTATATATTTTTTGTTATAATTATATTCATTTTCGTTTGATAGCTCTATTAATTTTTTGCTACGCTCTTCTTTTACTTTTCCATCTATTTGATTAGGCATTACTGCTGCTTTAGTTCCTTTTCTTTGTGAGTATTTAAAAATGTGCATTTTATAAAATGCTATTTCTTTTAAGAACTCGTATGTTATATTAAACTCCTCATCTGTTTCACCTGGGAATCCAACAATAATATCTGTTGTTAATGCTGCATTTGGAAATTTAGCTCTTAGTCTTTTTGTTACAGCTCTAAATTCTTCCGTTGTATACCTTCTATTCATTCTCTTTAAAGTTTCAGTACATCCACTTTGTAATGATAAATGAAAATGATCACATATTTTATCTAATTTTGATAATCTTTCTACAAACTCATCAGTTATTATTGTTGGCTCTATTGAACCCAATCGTATTCTATGTAATCCTTGTATTTTATTTATTTCTTCAAGCAAATCAATTAAACCAATATTTTTATCTTTAAAATCTCTTCCATATGATGCTATATGAATTCCAGTTATTACAACCTCATTTATTCCTTCTTCCACAACTTTTTTTATTTCTTCTATTACGTTCTCTATTTTTCTGCTACGAATATGACCTCTTGCATATGGAATTAAACAATAAGAGCAAAATCTGTCACAACCGTCTTGTACTTTTATAACAGCTCTTGTTTTTTCAGTATATGTTGTTGTTCCAAGTTCCACATAGTCTAACTTATACATTACATCAGATACAAGGTCTTCCGCCCCTTTTTGTGCTATATAATTCTCTACAATTTGTATAATATCATTTTTTTCATTATTTCCAATTATCAAATCAACTTCTGGTATTTCTTCAAGCTCTTTTGCTGCAACCTGTGCATAACACCCACAAGCTACAACTATTGACTGTGGATTAAACTCCTTAGCTCTTCTAAGCATCTGTCTTGATTTTCTATCTGCTACATTTGTTACAGTACAAGTATTTACAATATAAATATCAGCACATTCATCAAATTCAACAATCTCATAATCATGCTCTAGAAACTTCTGAGCCATAGCATTTGTTTCATACTGATTAACCTTACAACCTAAAGAGCAAAATGCAACTTTTAACTTTTTTTCTTTATTTATTTGCAAATTATTCAACTCCTTCTAATCTAAACTGCTATCTGCAATTATACCATTTATAATTTCTTATGTAAATACATAATCCTTATTTATAAAAATGTCTTAATTCTTATTTGAAAAACTAAAAAAATATTCATTCACCATTCACAGCAACTCATTAAATTTTATAGAGTAGGATATGTGGATATATATATTAAAAAGAAGTGACGCGCAGTTTGGGAGCTTTTAGAAAACATTCTAATATATCAAAATTCAAATGAGGGTATTTCCTCTTTCACACCATATTGTACGGGCGACCAGCAAGTCACGCATTTTTAATATATATATCCACATATCCGGCTTATTCAAAAAAAATAACGCGCAGTTTGGGAGCTTTTAGAAAACATTCTAATATATCAAAATTCAAATGAGGGCATTTCCTCTTTCACATCACATTGTACGAGCGACCAGCAAGTCACGCATTTTTAATATATATATCCATATATCCGGCTTATTCAAAAAGAAATAATGCACAGTTTGAGTGTTTTTATAAAACATTATAGCATATCAAAATTCAAATGAGGGCATTTCCTCTTTCACACCATATCGTACGGGCGACCAGCAAGTCACGCATTTTTAATATATATATCCACATATCCGGCTTATTCAAAAAGAAATGAAAAAAAGAAATGACGCACATTTTCTAAAATATAAAAAAAATAATTGAATAAAAACACATTTACTTATATAATATATACAGGTGATTTTATGAGAAGTAAAAAAGGAAAAAGATTTGCTGAAAAGCATTCAACCAAAAAGAAAAAAAACAAATTAATTTATAATATAATAATTATAATATGTATTATTGTAATATTATTTTCAGCTTATAATATTACACTTTGGCTTATTGAAAACAATAATAATAATTCTTTAATAAGTGATATTCAATCTGACACTAACATTACTGAAGAAATTATTATGATAAATAATGAACCAATTACCAAAAATCATTATGACTTTTCAGAGCTATTAAATAAAAATTCACAAACTGTCGGTTGGATTTCAGTACCAAATACAAATATTAATTATCCAGTAGTTCAAAATACAGACAATGATTACTATTTAAATCATTCTTTTAACAAATCTTCAAATTCAGCAGGATGGATTTTCGCTGACTACACATGTGATTGTATAAACTCAAAAAATGTTATTTTATACGGTCATAATAGAAAAGATAAAAGCATGTTTGGTTCACTAAAAAATGTTTTAGATGATGATTGGAGAGCTAATTCAAGTAATCTTTATATAAATTTCTCTAATTTAAATGAATCTCATGTATATAAGATATTTTCAGTATTTGTATGTAATGATACAAATGTAGACTCATACTTAAAAATTAATTTTAAAACAGATGCAGAATTAAAAAATTATGTACAAAAACTAAAAAATATAAGCTCATATAAATTTGATACAGATGTAGAAAATCCTCAAAAAATTATAACACTTTATACTTGTCATGGTTTAAATAATCAAAGATTAATTGTATGTGCAACTATGGTATCATAGGAAAGGAAAAAAATGTATAATATATCAAAAATAAAAACAGATTTAAAAAATAATTTATCAGAATACAGATATGAACATTGTATTATGGTAGCAAATGAGGCAAAAAAATTAGCAATTCATTATAATGTAGACCCAGAAAAAGCGTATTTGGCCGGATTAGTTCACGACATTGCCAAAGAATACTCTGATGAAGAAAATTTAATATGGATACAAAAATACCATCTTCCAGAAACATTACTAGAAAAAGACTTACGACCTGTAATACATGCTGATATTGGAGCTATTGTAATAAAAGAATTATATAATCTTGATGATGAAATATGTAATGCCGTACGTTATCATGCTTTAGGAAATTACCCAATGACCTTATTTGAAAAAATCATATATGTTGCAGATAAAATAGCTAGAAAAACAGATGACGAATTAGTAAAAAAAGAGCAAAAATTAGCATATGAAAACATTGATTTAGTTTTAAAAATGTGTATAGAATTTTCTCAGAAAATATTAGCTCTTTCTGGAAAAACACTACAACCAGTGACTCAAAAGCTCTTAAATTCATTAGAAGAAACAAAATAAAATAATACATTAATAGGTGTTTATATTATAAAAAATATCTACAAAAAAAGAGCAAAAGCTGACATTAATAATATTTGCTTTGTTTAAAACATTTTTAAGTTAAAGTCATTGTTCGTGAACCCAAATTACGCAGTAAATTCCTATTATATAAAAAGATGAAATTCAAGTTTAAAAAGTAACTCGAATTTCATCTTTTATTTTGACTTTTTACAGCCATTTTATTTTATATAATTATCCTTGAACTTGTTTTCTTACTTCTTCAGCAAAGTTTTCTTCTTTCTTTTCGATACCTTCACCTTTTTCTAATCTTGCAAATCTATTTATTTTTGCATTTTTCTCTTTTAATAATTGAGAAATTTTCATGCTAGGATCTTTAACAAATTCTTGATCTATTAAACAAATTTCTCCATAGAATTTTCCGATTCTTCCTTGAACCATTTTTTCTGCTATTTCAGCTGGTTTACCCTCATTCATAGCTTGAACTTTTAGTATTTCCATTTCTTTTTCTACTCTTTCAGCTGGAACTGAAGCTCTATCTAAGAATTCTGGTTTAGCTGCTGCAATTTGCATACAAATATCTTTTGCAAGCTCAGGTGTAGCATTTTCCATTTCAACTAAAACTCCAATTTTTCCATCACCATGAATGTATTTTTCAACACTTCCAGTTGTTTCAAATCTAGCAAATCTTCTTATTGACATATTTTCTCCGATTGTTGCTATTTTATTTGTTAAAACTTCTTGAACAGTTTTTTCTGGATCTGAAATTGATTTTTCTGCTAATAAATCTTCAACATTTGAAGGATTATTTAAAGCTACTTGTTTAGCTATATCTGCAACAAAAGCTTTGAATTCAGCATTTGAAGAAACGAAATCTGTTTCAGCATTTACTTCAACAACCGCTCCAACTTTTCCGTCTTCTGATATGTAAGCATCAACTAATCCCTCTGCAGCTACTCTATCAGATTTTTTAGCAGCTTTTGCTATTCCTCTCTCACGTAATAATTCGATAGCTTTTTCCATATCTCCATCTGCTTCTGTTAAAACTTTTTTGCAGTCCATCATACCTGCACCTGTTTTCTCTCTTAAATCTTTTACTTGACTTGCTGTTATTGCCATTATAAATACCCCTTTCTTAAATAAAAATGGCTCCCACTATTATAAAATATAATGTAGGAGCAAATATATATCCGCCCTAGATTAATTTAGGACTGTATTTACTTAAATTATTCAGCTGTTTCTTCTGTAGCTACAACTTCTTCGATTGTTGTAGGCTCTTCTGCTGCTGCTTCAAAAGTTTCTTCAGCAGTTTCAGTTGTATCTTCAGCTTCACCTTGTCTTCCCTCGATAACTGCATTTGCCATTGTATCTGCTATTAATTTAACAGCTCTTATAGCATCATCATTTCCAGGAATAGCATAATCAACATCTTCTGGGTTACAGTTTGTATCAACTAAACCGACTACTGGGATGTTTAATTTTCTAGCTTCTAATATAGCTATTCTTTCTTTTTTAGGATCTACTACAAATAATACTCCAGGAATTTCTGTCATATCTTTAATTCCACCAAGATTTTTTTCTAGTTTTTCCATTTCTTTCTTTAATAAGATAACTTCTTTTTTAGGTAATACTTCAAATGTACCATCTTCTTGCATTTTTTCTAATTCTTTTAATCTTTCAACTCTTGCTCTAATTGTACCAAAGTTTGTTAGCATTCCTCCTAACCATCTTTGATTTACATAGTACATTCCGCTCTTTTCAGCTGCTTCTTTCATGCATTCTTGAGCTTGTTTTTTAGTTCCTACAAAAAGAACTGTTTTTCCTTCTTCAGCTTGACTTCTCATGAATTCATATGCTTCATCTAATTTTTTTGAAGTCTTTTGTAAATCGATAATATGGATACCATTTCTAGCTTGGAATATGTATTCAGCCATTTTTGGATCCCATCTTCTAGTTTGATGTCCAAAGTGAACACCAGCTTCTAGTAATTGTTTCATTGCAACTACTGCCATTTTAATTTCCTCCTTTTTGTTTTACCTCCATAAAATTTCAAACATTACAAATCTCTTAATTAATAAGCACAATTTGTAACTAGTTTTATGTGTGTATTTTTTACAACGTTGATATTATATCAGCTTTTTATAGTAAAATCAAGCACTTTTTTCCACTTTTTCATATTTAATTTTCCTGCTCTGATTTATTTGTAACAACATCACACTTTTCTTTCATCTTTTCCAAATCATCTCTTGAAAAATCATATGATTTTTTACAAAATTTACACACAACCTCAGCATGTCCATCTGTATTTATTATATTATCAATCTCTTTTTCACCTAATGAAATTATTCCCTTTTCGATTCTACTTTTTTTACAATCACACTTATATTCTGGTATCAAATCTTCTCCAAGCATAAAAACCATACCATCTCCGGTAATCATACCAGCTATATCTTCCAATGTTTTATTTTCTTCTAACAACTTGCTAATTGGTGGCATAGCTCTTAAATTTTGCTCTAACCTTGTTATCTCCTCTTCAGAAGCCCCAGGCATTAATTGTACAATATAACCACCAGCGCTTCTAACACCATTTTTATCTACTAAAACACCAAGAGCTATTGCAGTTGGAATCTGCTCTGATTTAGCATAATACTCTGTAAAATCTTCAGCAATTTCTCCAGAAACAAGAGGGGTAAGACCAATATAAGGTTCTTTTAGTCCTATATCTTTAATTATGTATAACATTCCATCTTTCCCCACAGCGGCTCCAACATCCAATTTTCCATTTTGTTTCAAAGGAACATCTATATTAGGATTTTTAACATATCCTTTTACACTCGCATCTTTGCTAGCAACAACAATCATAGTATCTATAGGTCCATTTGATTTAATTTGTAATGTAACTTTATCATTCTCATCTTTTAGATTACTTCCCATCAAGCTACCGATTGTTAACAATCTACCTAAAGCAGCAGTTGTAACCGGTGTTAAATCGTGCCTTTCTCTTGCTTCTTCAACTAAATTTGTTGAATTAATGCATTTTATACTAACTTTTCCTTCGTAAGCTAAACAATTAATAATTCTATCTTGCATTTTATTCACCCTTTCGATTTTACTGATTTTATCAAAACTCCTAATATTTTTCAAGCACTTTTCAGCATTTGTATTATATTAATGTTACTATTTACAATATAATAGTTATCAATAACTACAGTATATAAAAAAATTATGGTAAAAAATAACAAACTACATTATATCAAATTTTGAGGATTTTTAATGTAAAAAAAACATTACACAAATTTAATAGTTCTGACATAATATTTAAATATGTATATATATACTTATGGCAATTAATTAGTACTATCAAACATTGCTTATACTATTTTCATCCAACATTATAGTAACCGGACCATCATTCAAAAGCTCAACTTTCATATCAGCACCAAAAACTCCAGACTCAACTCGTCCCAATGTTTCAGCACATTTTCTTTTAAAATATTCATACAACTCATTAGCTCTAGAAGGTTCACATGCATTTATAAAACTTGGTCTATTTCCCTTTTTACAATCCGCATATAGAGTAAACTGTGATACAACTAATAGCTCACCATTAACATCAATTATTGACTTATTCATCTTGTTGTTTTCATCTTCAAAAATCCTCAAATTAAGCATTTTCCTTATAAACCTATCTGCAATTTCTTCATTATCACCATTACCTACTCCCAAAAAAACCAAAAAACCTTTATTTATTTTTCCAACGCTCTTATTATCAACCTTAACTTCAGCAAATTTTACTCTTTGTATCAAAACTTTCATTTTCATTCTCCTTTTATACTCAATAAATTTTTATACTAAACCAGTGTAATAGATATTATATAAAAAAATGAAAAGTCGCGCAGTTTGGGAGCTTTTAGAAAATATTCTCACTCTCCATAACTCAAACGAGAGCACTACAAGCCTCACACTACTTTGTATGGGCGACCAGCAAGACTTGAAATTTTTTTATATAATATCTATTACACGGTCACATTATTCTATATTATATTATTGCCAAAAACATATGTCCAAAATATCACAAATTATTAAAAATATCAATGTTTCTTTTTTTATATCATAATACTTGACAAAATTGTAAACACTATGTAAAATAGCTATATTATGTTTATAATTTGCAATGAAGATGACGAGCAATTAGAAAGAGCTAAAAGAGATTAAAGGTGACTACGCTGAAAGCCTTTATTAGAAAACTCTAGTTGACTAACACATTGGAGCAAAATTTTTAATTAAGGAAAAACTCATAAAAGTTTTTCGAAGCCGGGTGGCACCACGATAAGATTATTCGTCCCTGCATTTATGTAGTGGACGATTTTTGTTTGTCAAAAATCTCCACTTTTCGAAAAAATAATTATATGAAAGGAGAAAATTTTATGAAACAAAATATTTACAGAACTCATAGCTGTGGCGAACTTCGTATTTCTGATGTTGGAAAAGAAGTAAAGATAGCAGGTTTTGTTGAAACAATACGTGATTTAGGAGGATTAGTATTCTTAGATATTCGTGATATCTATGGAATAACTCAGGTTGTCACATCTGGAGCAGCTAATGCTACAGACTTCGCTTCACATATTCCTATAGAATCATCAGTAACAATATCAGGAACTGTAAGAAAAAGAGATGAAGAAACATACAATCCTAAAATACCAACAGGAGAAGTTGAAGTTGTTATAAAAGATATTACAATTTTAGGAAAAAGAACCAAAAATTTACCTTTCGAGGTAAACATATCACAAGAAGTTAGAGAAGATTTACGTCTTCAATATCGATTTTTAGATTTAAGAGGAAAAAAATTGCAAGACAATCTAAAATTAAGAGCAGAAGTTTTACAATATTTACGTATGCAAATGATAGATCAAGGATTTTTGGAAGTACAAACACCTATATTGACAACATCTTCACCAGAAGGTGCAAGAGATTATTTAGTACCAAGCAGAGTTCATCCAGGAAAATTTTATGCATTACCACAAGCTCCTCAACAATACAAGCAATTATTAATGGTTTCAGGCATTGACAAATATTTCCAAATTGCACCATGTTTTAGAGATGAAGATGCGAGAGCAGACCGTGCTCCTGGCGAGTTTTATCAATTAGATATGGAAATGGCATATGCTACTCAAGAAGACGTATTTAGTGTTATGGAGCCTGTTATATATAACACTTTTAACAAATTCTCCAATAAAAAAGTAGCCGCTTATCCTTTTCCAAGAATCCCTTATAAAGAATCAATGTTAAAATATGGATGTGATAAACCAGATTTACGCAATCCTTTAATAATTATTGATTTATCAGAATTCTTTAACAGATGTACTTTTAAACCATTTCAAAATAGAACTGTAAGAGCAATTAAGATTCATGGACACCAATCAAAAGGATTTCATGAAAAAATGTTAGCTTTTGCTCAAAGTATTGGTATGGGTGGTCTTGGATATTTAGAAGTTCAGGAAGATATGAGTTATAAAGGACCTATTGATAAATTTATTCCTGACGATATGAAATCCGAGCTAAAAGATTTAGCAGATTTAAAAGTAGATGATACCATTTTTTTCATTGCAGATAATGAGAAAAAAGCTACAGAATTTGCTTGCCAAATAAGATCTGAACTTGGAAAGAGATTAAACTTAATAGATGATAGTCTATATCAATTCTGTTGGATTACAGATTTTCCAATGTATGAATTGGATGATCACGGAAATATAGCATTCTGTCATAACCCATTTTCAATGCCAACAGGTGGATTAGAAGCATTAGAAACAAAAAATCCTCTTGATATAACTGCAGATCAATATGATATAGTATGTAATGGTATAGAATTATCATCAGGAGCAGTTCGTAACCATGATCCTAAAATAATGGAAAAAGCATTTGAAATTGTCGGTTATGGAAAAGATGTTATTGAAGAAAAATTTTCAGCCTTATATAATGCTTTTCAATTTGGTGCCCCACCTCATGCTGGAATTGCACCTGGAGTGGATAGAATCCTTATGTTATTAACAGAATCTGAAACAATTCGTGATGTTATTGCATTTCCAATGAATAGCAAAGCACAAGATTTATTAATGGGAGCACCTGGTAATGTAACAAAAGAGCAATTACAAGATGTTCATATAAAATTAGATTTACAATAGGTACAAAAGCATGCATCAATAATATATGCACTGTTTAAGATATCACTCATAAGTTAAATTACACTTATATTTTGAACTTTTCTATTTTTGCGTAGCCTTTTTATATAATAGGAAATATCTATTCTTAATATAGTATATAGTTTCAGCATTACTCATAAGTAAAATTGTACTTATATATTGAACTTTCCTATTATATAAAAAAAATATGTAAAGCAAATTATTTTAAGTAATATAGTTGACATATCTATATTTTATGTTATATAATATACATTATCTCTTATGAGATTAATACGAATAATGTAAACTCAAACACATCAAGGAGGTATTTCTACTATGATGATGGAAAAATTACCTAAATATTGCCGGGAATTTAATCCAGAAGTATTTAATGGCGATGGAGTAGTCCTTACACAACCTGACACTTTACCTATGGCACATGTTGTAAAAAACTATGCAATACTTGAAAGTATTGATATAGATCATATGGATTTGTCAAACATGGTTAAAATGGCAAGAGAAGAGCTCGGATATTCTCGTCATAAAACTGTATATATAGATTTATACAATTTTTGTGATAATGAATATATATTATCAGAAGAGGAATTACTCCCTGTTAATATGAGATAATCTGACAAACAAAAAAATCGAAAAGCAAGCTAATAGCTTGCTTTTTTGCATTACTTATATATTTATTCAGTCATATTTCTAAAATTTAAACATATATCTAGATAGAAATAAATTGCTTCTCAAAACATTTTATCTAATTTATTGTCATTATAATTTTTTTCGTATATAATTTCAAAAAAGGAGGTTACTTATGATAAGTAAATTTTTAGAAAATAATAAAAATGATATTTTAAATAATATTTGTGAATTAATAAAAATTCCTAGTGTTTCTATAGAAAATGAAGATAATTCTAAAAACCCATTTGGTGAAAATTGCACAAAAGCTTTAAATTATGTATTGACATTAGCAAATTCAATGGGATTTAAAACTAAAAATATTGATGGTTATTGTGGATATATAGAATTTGGAGAAGGTGATGAAATACTTGGAATTATTGGTCATTTAGACGTTGTTCCTGGAGGAGATGGCTGGACAAAATGTTTACCATTTGAGCCTATTATAGAAAATAATAAGATTTATGGAAGAGGAGCAATTGATGATAAAGGTCCTGTTATTGCAGCCCTTTACGCCATGAAATATGTAATGGATACAATACATGTAAACAAAAGGGTTAGACTAATACTTGGATTAAATGAAGAAGCTTCATGGAAATGTATTGAATATTATAAAAAGCATGAAGAATTACCTACTATTGGATTTAGCCCAGATGCTGATTTTCCAGTAATTTATGCTGAAAAAGGATTTTTAAACGCTTTTGTTGAATCTCAAATTATAAATGATTCCAATATAAAATTAAAAAGTCTAATTTGTGATAATGCAATAAATATTGTTCCAAAGCACGCAGAATGTATATTAGAGCTATATGATATAGATATTGATGAATTAAAAAATAATTTTTCTAATATAATTACAGAAAATAATTTTCATATAGAAATTGAAACATTGGATAACAATCAACTCAAAATAATTTCAACAGGAGTTGCTGCACATGCCGCACATCCTGATTTAGGAGTTAATGCTTTATCTAGATTATTAATTTTATTAAATAAAATCTTTACTACTTATAATATAAATCATCCAATCTTCAATTATATAGATTCAAAAATTAATACAACATTAAATGGAGAGCTTTTAAATATAGATTGTAATGATGAATCTGGAAACTTAACATTAAATATTGGTAATTTAAAATATGAAAATAATCTTTTAAAAATTGGATTAAATATACGAATTCCAGTAACAATTTATTCTTCAATAATTAAACAAAAAATAGCAGATTCGATATTAGACTTTACTGATATTTCTGTATATTTTGCAGATGAAAAACCAGCTTTATATGTGCCAAAAAATGATCCTCTTGTTACCACTCTTTGTGATATATTTAATGAATCTACCGGAAAAAATTGTGAACCTATAACATGTTCAGGTGCAACATATGCAAGAGCATTTAAAAATGTTGTTTCATTTGGATGTAATATGCCTGGTCATATAGATTTATGTCATCAAGCTGATGAAAATATTGATATTGATACTTTATTTAAAAGTATTGAAATTTATATAAAAGCCATTTGGAAACTAAGTTAAAATTATTTTTTGAAACCTTGCACAATAATTATATGTAATTTTAACACAAGAGCAAAAAGCGGACTTTAAAATGTCTTAAATAGACAAATATTATTAAAGTCCACTTTTTCATCATATATAACTTTTATTTTATAACACCCAAAATATGTTTTTGCTTTTCCACAAATTCATCTGAAAATTCATAACAATTTTTCAAATCTTGAACAGCCTTTTTCCCTATTTTTTCATCATCAGAATGAATATATCCTAAAATATCACCACTACTGATTTTATCACCTATTTTCTTATTAATAATAATTCCAACTTTGCTATTAATTTCATCTTCTTTTTTCAATCTTCCGGCTCCTAAGCTACATGAAATATATCCAATCTCCTCATTATTCATAGATTTAATATATCCATTTTTTTCACTTATTACGGGTAATATAAATTTTGCATTTTTAAATTTTGTAGTATCTTTTATATAAGAAACATCTCCTCCTTGATTTTCAACAAGCTCTTCAAATTTTTTCAAAGCTTTTCCATTATTGATGTTTTCTAAAATTAGATCTTTATTTTTCTCAATATTATCGCCTTTTCCTGCCAATTTTATCATATAACTACCAAGCTCCAAAACGACAGCTTTCACATCATCTTCCATTTTTCCATTCAATGCTTCTATAGCCTCTTTAACTTCTAATGAATTTCCTACAGAATAACCAATTGGTTCATTCATGTTTGTTAGAACACATACAGTTTCTTTATTTGCCAAGCTTCCAATTCCAATCATTGTTTCAGATAGCTTTGTTGCATCATCTATATTCTTCATAAAAGCTCCACTTCCAACAGTTACTTCTAATACGATTTTTTCTGCTCCAGCTGCAATTTTCTTGCTCATAATACTTGAGGCAATTAATGGAATACTTTCAACACAAGAAATAGTATCTCTTAAAGCATATAATTTTTTATCAGCAGGTGCCAAATTTAAAGTTTGACCCATTAAACTAATCCCAATATTTTTTACATTATCTATAAATTTATCAATAGTTATGCTTGTATTGTATCCTGGAATTGACTCTAATTTATCAATTGTTCCACCAGTAAAACCAAGTCCTCTACCTGACATTTTTGCTGCAGGTACGCCTAATGAGGCAATTATTGGTAATAAAATTAAAGTTATCTTATCACCTATTCCTCCTGTACTATGCTTATCCACAACCATTCCTAGCTCTGAAAGGTCTAATACCTCTCCAGATTTTGCCATAGCTAATGTTAAATTTGTTGTTTCTTCATAATCCATCCCATTTATATAAATAGCCATAACTAAAGCTGCAGCTTGATAATCAGTAATATTTCCATTAGTATAATTTTCTATAAAATATTCAATTTCACTTTTATTTAATTTATGATTATCTCTCTTTTTTGCAATTATTTCCAATATATTCATTTGTTTTCCTCCATAACTATATTTTTTACAAAAGAATGTCTGTGTAATGGGCATAAGCCATTTTCTTTTATAGCTGCAATATGTGCAGCAGTTCCATATCCTTTATGTTTTTCAAATCCGTATTGTGGATATATTTTATCCCATTCTCTCATTATTCTATCCCTTGTAACTTTTGCAATAATAGAAGCTGCCGCTATTGAATAACTTTTGGCATCACCTTTTATTATTGATCTATATGGAATTCCACATGTATCTATATTTGTTAATGCATCAACTAAAATCATATTTGGTTTAACTTTTAAAGACCTTACCGCTTCTGTTAAACCGGCTTTTGTTGCATTTAAAATATTAATTCTATCAATTTCATTTTGATCAACAATTCCTACACCATATGCAATTGCTTCATCAATTATTAAATCATATAGTTTTTCCCTCTTTTTCTCAGACACCTTTTTAGAATCGTTAACGCCCTCAATCATTGAATCTTTCGGCATAATTACAGCTGCAACAACAACAGGTCCAGCAAGAGGACCTCTACCAGCTTCATCTATACCACATATATATTCAAATCCTTCATCATAAACTGACTCATCAATTTTTTTAATCTCTGTTAATCTCTCCAATTCTTTTTCCTTCATTTTTCTCCCTCGATTCTATATTTTAATATTCAAAATCTATTCCATTTTTATTTCTTTACATCAATTCTATTATATAAAATCCAATATTTTTGTTGCTCTTTTGTAACAATGTCAGATAATTTATATTTTAAATTGTTATTAATTTCTACTCCTTTTTTATAAATAACTTCTGCAGTATCATAATTAACAATATATACATTTTCTTCAATATTTTTTAACTCATTTGCAATTCCCATGCTCTCAAAGTCTTGTTTTGATAAAATAAAATAATTTTCCAAATCTGATTCTGAAATATTTAGATTTTTCAAAAATTCCTTTAATTCATCATTATTAGAATCCGATATTTTTGTTCCAATAAAATCATCTTTATTTGCTTTAACATCTGATTTTCCTTTTATCATTTTTATTTTAGCCTGCACTAATAATAAATCAGTTTTTAAATCATCATTCTCTTTTTGTTTCAACATTTCAAGTCCTTTTTTTATGCAAAATACTCCTACTGCAATAACAATTACTATAATTATAAACCATTTAATCTTCTTAATTATTCTTTTATTCATAATAAACTGCACATTTCACTGTGCTCTCCTTACCTTAGTATTTGGATATATCTAATCCATATGCAATGCCTATTACTACTCATAGTTACTTATTTTTCAGCTACAGTATATGTATATATTTAAAAAGTGGAGTTAAGGTGGGGACCGACAAGTTACATTGTGTTAGATTTTGAGCATTTTTAATGCGAGAAAATCTATTACACCAATGTACGCAGTTGGGGCGTAACGTTTTAAATATATGCATATACTGTAACTGTTAATATTATAATTCTGTAAATAGTAATAAATGTTTTTATAAAGCATTTTTGGGTATTATATAACATATTTCTATTTCATACAATCAAAATTTTTTTTATTTTAATTGCTTTAGCAGTTATTAACCGTGATAAAGCGGTGAATTGTAACTCATTTTAAGCTTATTTTAAGGTTTGTTCCAAAATTTAAACATTTTTTTCACAAACTTTTCACAATTCTCTTGTATTATATATAAGAAATAAGTTATTATGTTTATGATAATTATTAATTAATAAATAGACAATAATTGTCTAGAAAGGGATGATATAAATTATGTCAAATGATAATAACACATTTAAAACTGTAAAAAATGAAAATAGCTCATATGCTATTCCTAAAGCAAAAGTTGGATTTATTAGAGGTTTCTTTGTGCCTTTTATAGCTGGTGTTCTTGGCTCATTTATAATAATTGGAACTTGTTTAAGCATACCTCCTATAAGAGAGAAAATTTCAGATCAATTTACAACAAATTCAACTGTAGAAGATAATGATTCAAAAAAATCAGATGAAAAAAATAACGACAATGGTTTTACCACATCAAGTAATACAGCTATTTCACTATCTGATTATTCAAACACTAGTATTGCTGTTGCAAACAAAGTATTACCATCAGTTGTTGGTATAAAAGTAACATATTCTGTAAGCTCTCCATACTATTCTTATTATAGAATGTCTGGTTCGACAGCTACTGCAACTGGTTCAGGTGTTATAATAACAGATGATGGTTATATATTGACAAATAACCATGTTGTAGCTTCAAGTAGTAGTTCATCATATTATCAGGTTAGTGAAGCAACAAGTATAACAGTTACTCTTTATAATGATGAAACTGAATATGAAGCAAAAATTATAGGAACAGATGTACAAACAGACTTAGCTGTTTTAAAAATTGAAAAAACTGGATTAACTGCTGCAGAGCTTGGAGATTCTGATAAAGTAAAAGTTGGTGAATTTGCAATGGCAATTGGAAATCCTTTATCTATGCAAAGCACAGTAACAACAGGTATAATAAGTGCTACAAACCGAACTATAAATTCAGATAATGTCACATACAAAGTTATTCAAACAGACGCAGCTATAAACTCTGGAAACAGTGGTGGTGCATTAATAAATTCTGAAGGAAAAGTTATTGGAATTAATACTTTAAAACTTTCTGGATCAGGAATTGAAGGTATTGGTTTTGCAATACCAATTAATGACACTATAAACGTGTATAAAGAGCTAATTTCAAAAGGAAAAGTTTCAAGACCATATTTAGGAATGTCTGGTAGAGATATTACAGAAGAAATGGCAAAACAATATAAATTATCAAAAGCAGGCGTTTATGTAGTATCAGTAGAAGAATTCTCAGCAGCAGAAAAAGCTGGAATAAAATCTGGTGATTTAATTATAGCATTTGATGGACAAGATATTACAACAATGAATGAATTAAATGAACTAAAAAACAAACACAATATTGGTGATGAAGTAAAAATTAAATTAATACGTGATAATGAAGAAAAAGAGCTTAATATTACTTTGGGAGAAAATACAAATAATTAATCTAAAAACACGTAGCTAACTGACTGTAAAAAGTTCAAAAAAAAAAGAGATTTGAGTTATTAAAAATTCAAATCTCTTTTTTCGTTATACATATATTCTTCTATTTATGCAAAATTAAATTGACCATTATTCAATTTATTAATATATTCGTAATCATCAATGTGCATTAAATAAATATTTGTACCATTTCTCTTTATTTTTGTAAGCAATGGAATAATTTCTTCAAATTTGATATGCACACCTCCATTTTTTGAAACATCTATATATAAATCAGTCACACCATTCATATACTCTAAAAATGAATCGAAATTTTTTGTATCTCCTGTATAAACTATATCTCTATCCTTGATTTTAATTCTAAATCCGTAACAATCCAGCTCTTTAACATGTTCAGTCTTAATAAAAATTAAATCTTTATATCTATCTGTAATTTCATAAGCCTCTTCTGTAGTTCCTGTAATTTCCAAATAAGTCTTTATATTTTTACATTTGGTAATTATATTTGTTTTCTTTCCATATATAAACCACAAATACAAAATTAATTGACTTAGTGAACCACAATGATCATTATGTAGGTGTGTTATAATTACATTAATTTTGTTATATTTTTTAAAATCAATTTTTTCTTTTAGCTGTTTAAATACTGTAAATCCACAATCTATTAAAATAAATTCATTATCAATTTCTATATAAGCAGAATTATTATTATTTCCAAATCCTGACTCTGTACCTATAAAATTTAAAATATTATCCATATATTACATCTCCTAAAATTAAATATAAAACAAAAAACATTTAATCTGTTTAAAACATTTTTATTCCTTGTCTTTGTTCGCGTATGAAAATTTTTGAAATAAATTTTCTATGTTATGTATTTTTATATATCAGGAAAGTTTCATAATTTTCCTAATATATAAACCAAGCAACCAAGCACCATAATTAGAGTGCTTGGTCGTGGTTTTGGCTTATAAAGTTTTTATATCATCCTGAATAAACTTTGGTAAATTTTTTGCCTTTAAAATTTCTGGATGACTTACTCCATTTTGACGAAGGTAGTTTAATGCAATCTGATATTTGTATCTTCTACGTGCCTGCCATTGAATCATCATTCCGTAAAGTAGTAGACTCGATTCGACTGGGCAAACAGGAATAATTCCATTTACAAATTCGATTTCACAAGCCTTAAAGTCATATTCATATCTTGTATTATATGTTATAACTGTAAACTTGCTAATAATGTCGAATTCAACCTCTTCCATTTCACCAGAGCAGAAGACCTTAGAATCAAAATATCTTTCCTTACCATTCTGTCCAATGCTTAATTTTCCTCCAAGCACATTAATAAAAATGTCAATGAATTTATTAATTGAAGACTCTTCAACAACAATATCATAATCGTGAAAATCATCAATCAAGCCACGGAAGAAATAAGATCCTGAACAAGATAAAGCAAATACTACACCATTTTTAGACATCTCCTCAATAAGCCGTAGTAAGACGTTCTTTTTCTTTGCTAATTCTTCATTCGTATAGAACGCCAACAGGTTAGCTGTAGCCTGTCTTTCAAAGTCAATGAACATAGCATGACCTCCTATATTGTTAATATATTTATTATACCATTTTTTTTAAGAATAGTCTATAAATTTTACATAAAATTTGTTCAATCAATTCAATTTTACATATGTTTATACCTATCTCAATCTTTAATTATCTGTAATTTCTCTTAGAATATACTTTGCTGTAATAGAATTAACATTATTTTCATCTTTTTGAGTATTTTGTGTTATTTTTGATATATCATAACTCCCATCTTCCTCTGTCTTATAATTATACAAATATATATCATTTGTTTTTTCATTTATAAAATCTCCTATAATTGTTAGCTCTATTTTACTTGATAAAGTCAAAATATATCATTTTTATGCTTCTGTACTATAAAAACTTAGCTAAAATTACATTGGTTTCTATACCAGTCTGCAAATAATCTTATTGAATTGGTAGAATTATATTTTTTTCTGTTATTTCTTTCTTCCTCACTCATTTCAGCCAAAGTTTTATCATAACCATATGGTTTATAAATATACCATAAGTCAGACCACTTTTTGTTTGTATCATTTCCAGCAATTTTATATGCTATAGTACCTTCATGTTTTCCCATAAATTGATGTAGCTCTTTTCCATCATAATATGATAAACATTCTATAAATCTACAAGCTCTATTATCTTTTCCCTCCATTAATTTTAAAATTCCATCTATTCCAACAGTTTCTAATGAAAAATTTACAAATGCTTTTGGAAAACCGTTTAGCTCATCAATCCAAAAACCAGCATCCATAGAAATACATGGCTTATTTACAATTTTAAATGCTTCCATAACTTTACATTTAGAAATATATTTTACATCATCACTTCTAGGCTCATCTAACTCATGTTCAAATATATCTAATTTTATATCTGTTAAAATTTTTTGTGCCTCTGCAATTTTTCCTTTATTGTGTGTTACAAATACTACTTCATTCATAATTTTTTCCTCCATTTTAATATATTTAAATATTAACACAAATTCGAGAAAAAAACAGTAATAAATTAATTATTTTGTTTATATTTTAGCTGAGCCTTTTTATCTAATAAGAAAATATCTATTTTTAATATAATATTTTGTTTTAAATATTACTCACAAATAAAATTATACTTATTTATTAAACTTTTCTATTATATAAAAAATAGAGCCTAAACTTAAGCTTAAGCTCTATTTTATCATTTTATAAACCAAAACTAACTCCTAAAGCATTATTTATTCTGTCCATGACTTTATCATCATCAACATGCCCTATTTTTTCTTTTAACCTACTTTTATCTATTGTTCTAATCTGTTCAGCAAGCACTATAGAATCAGATTTTAAACCATTTCCTTCAGAATTTATTTCTATATGAGTTGGCAATTTATTTTTTCCTCTTTGAGATGTTATTGCTGCTGCAATCACAGTTGGGCTATGCATATTTCCTATATCATTTTGTATTATCAATACAGGTCTTACACCACCTTGCTCTGATCCAACAACAGGACTCAAATCTGCATAAAACATATCTCCTCTTTTAACTACCATATCATTCACTCCTAATGTTTCAATATAAAAGTGCTCGTATATTTTAATTCGTGAAATAGATTATTTATTAATATCTATATCTGTATATAATATGTAGATTATGTCATTTTTGTTATTATCTTGTACCACCATTTTTCTAGGCTTACCTGTTCCTTTTTCCAAATAAAGTTTCCTTACACAAAAATAATTATTACTTTTCTTATTTATCTCCATGATAACATATTCATTTTCTTCATATATTCTTGTATTATCATTAAATTGTCTGTAGTTATCTAAGAAAGAATTAAGCCATAAAACATTATCTGATAAAAAAGGATAATTATTATAAATCTTACTTAAATTTAATTTTGAATTATTTATTTCTAAGTTTCCATCTTTATATATAAGCTCTGTTCCTTCAATATTTTCGGGTTTTACAACTGTTTGTTTTTCTATATTATTTGAACTATATTCTTGTTTTAATACATATTTATTCTTATTTTTATTACTTTCTACAGTAATATCTAATGTAGCCTTATACGAATTAATATTTAAAATATACTCTTCAACTTCTTTAACACTTTTGTTACTTTCATTATTACCAATTTTAAATTTTTTATAATTGTTTTTTATAAAAAATCCAATAATAATTATTATCACAACTGTACAAATAATAAAAATTACTTTTTTATTCATATAAACTCCTTTCAAGAACAAAAGCGGACATTAACAACATTTGCTCTGTTTAAAACATTTTAAAGTCCGCGTATTTGTTCGCGCGCCAAAATTACACAGTAATTTTGTGTGCAGTGTTTTGGCGTAGCCTTTGTTATATAATAGGAAATATCTATTTTTAATACAGTATATAGTTTCAATATTACTCATAAATAAAATTATACTTATATATTAAACTTTCCTATTAATTGAGTAGAGGATAATTCTTAATGAATTTCTTCCCTCTCACACCACCGTACGTGCCGTTCGGC
>CAKPRA010000021.1 GCA_934180065.1 uncultured Clostridia bacterium
CCATATTCCTATTGATTTTGGTATTTCTATGTAATCTTGCCCATTTTCTAGGCTTTGATGATATTCTCTTGTTGTATAAAACAGTGATCTTGCTTCTATATCATTATAATTTCTCATTTGCATTTCTACATCTACTTTTGTTCCATCATCTAATGTCGCAAGTATATCTAATCTACATACTTTATCTGTTATAAAATCTGTTTCTAGCTGCACCTCTTGTCTTGGCTCTACATTTTTTATATTCCAATTCGGTAAAATTGCCTGAAGCAAATCTTTTAAAATATCACTATTTTTCTTTTGACCAAAAATCCTTTTAAATACATAATCGTTCGTTGGCTTTAATAACTCCATTTATCACTTCCATTCTAACATATTGGTTTTATTTGTTCAATTATTTTGAAAATTTTGTGTATGAATTTACACTTTCGAATTTAAATTTTTTGAATAAAATTTTATAAATATTTATATCTTTTTTCAAATTTCTATGATATCTTATTTAAACATAACTCATTGCATATTGCAAGAAATTTCGTGCTACTTTTTTCGACGTTCTTTTTACTATTGTTATTGATATATTATAATGTAATTCCATTTAATATATTATATAGTTTCAACATTACTTATACGTTGAATCATACTCATATATTAAACTTCATTGTATATAAAAAGAGAAATTAAATTCTCACTCACATTTAGAGCAACCTCAAACTTAATTTCTCTCCTTTTGTTTTCTAATTTTTTTCACTTTTTTATTATTGACTTTTTTATCTTCTATATTATATTTCTCCAAGATATCTGCCAATTCTTTTGAACTTTTATTAAAATGATCTAAGTTTTTCAAATAATCCTCTGAACTATATTTTTTATGTAATAAATTAATAGATTCAAATATGTCATCAAAATTCTTTTCCATTTCTTTAACCTTATACTTCCTTATTTTACATCTTTTCTAATATATCTTTTAAATTACTCAATTCCTCTTTTGTTAAAGTTATACCTTTTCCCATTCTAGTATGATCTTCGTTCCAATCTCTCAAATCATATTTTGGAGCAAAATCATTCCATTTAACTAAATTTAGCTCTTTCTTCCAACCTTTGTCTGATTCTGATAATACTCCTAATTTTTCAATAACTTCAAATTTTAATTCTGCCATATTCTTTATCCTCCGGTTTTTTTTCATTATATTATTAAAAAAATATTTTGTCTATATTTTATGGATAAAAATATAATATTTTTATTCATTGCATTCACAACTATCTAATTTTAACTACTACATATGTAATGTAAATTCCAATCCTCAGTACCATTAAGTTTAGTATCAACTTAATTTAGTAGAGTAGGAAATGTGGATATATATATTAAAAATACGTGACGCGCAGTTTGGGAGCTTTTAGAAAACATCTTAATACCACAAAACCAAAACTAGGGCACTACTGCTCTCACACTACTTTGTATGGGCGACCAGCAAGTCACGCTTTTTTAATATATATATCCACATTTCCGGCTTATCCAAAAACATTACATTAAAATAACTAACGCGCAGTTTGGGAGCTTTTAGAAAATTCCTTAATATCACAAAACCAAAACGAGGGCACTACTGCTCTCACACTACTTTGTATAGTCAACCAACAAAGTAGAAATAGCCCTATCTGCCAATTTACCATATCTCAATTTCTTATCTCTAATTTTCTCGTCAAGCCCTGGTAAAATTCCAAAATTTGCATTCATAGGTTGAAATCTATCATTTTCTGTAGAAATATATTTTGCCAAAGCCCCAATCATTGAAAGCTCACTAAATTCAACCTTGTTATAAAAACCTCCATTATTCAAGCTTTTAAACTTATTAATTGCATTCAATCCAGCAACCAATCCTGAAGATATAGATTCAACATAACCTTCAACACCAGTAATCTGTCCAGCAAAAAATACATTCCTATTATTTTTAAAATTATATGTATTATCTAATAATTTTGTAGAATTTATATATGTATTTCTATGCATAACACCATATTTTTGAAAATCAGCATTTTCAAGTCCAGGAATCAGACTAAAAACTCGTTTTTGCTCTCCAAACTTCAAATTAGTTTGAAAACCAACTATATTATAAATTGTACCATCTAAATTATCTTGTCTTAATTGAACAAGAGCATATGGTCTAAAACCAGTTCTTGGATCGGTAAAGCCAACTGGTTTTAAAGGTCCATATCTTAATGTATCAATTCCCCTTTTAGCCATAACCTCAATTGGCATACATCCTTCAAAAATCTCTCTTTTTTCAAATTCATGTAATTCAACCACTTCAGCATTAACAAGTTCATTCCAAAATTTCTCATATTCATCTTTATTCATTGGTAAATTAATATAATCAGAATTATTAACGTCTTTAATTCTGTCTTTCCAATTATCAACATCTTCATTTTTAGCTCTCTCCTGATCATATCTATCACCCCAAAAGGCAATATTCATATCAATAGAATCTTTAGATACAATTGGAGCAGCAGCATCGTAAAAATGTAAGTCCTCATTACCTGTTAAATCTATAATTTCCTTAGATAATGCATCTGAGGTTAAAGGACCTGTTGCAATAATAACAATACCTTCACTAATTAAATCATTCAAATGAATATCTTTTCCAACTTCAGAATTAATAATTTCAATATTAGGCATAGATTGCAAAAAATCTGTAACTTTTTGAGAAAATAGCTCTCTATCAACAGCTAAAGCTTGTCCTGCCGGAACAGCAGTTTCATCAGCAATTTTAATTAATAAAGAATCTAGAATTCTAAGCTCTTCTTTTAACAATCCACAAGCATTAGTATGCAAATTAGACTTAAAAGAATTACTACAAACAATCTCTGCCAAATTTTTATTAGAATGCGCAGGAGAAAAATTGTTAGGTTTCATTTCGTATAACCTAACATTAATTCCAGCCTTTGCAATTTGATATGCAGACTCAGCCCCAGCCAAGCCTCCACCAATAACCGTAATATAATCTTTCATATAAAAACCACAAATCTAAGCTCTAACTAAAGCTTTAAATTTATCTCCCTTTTCTTCAAAATTCTTAAAAAATCCATAACTAGCAGCAGCAGGAGAAATCAAACAACTCATTCCCTTTTTAGTTACTTTTTTAGAAACATCTACCGCTTCTTCTAAAGTTTCGACAACAATAGCCTTGTTACCATTCAAAAACTTAGCAATATCATGCCCTGTTTTTGGCATACAAACAATATGTTCAATATCGCTATTATTCAGAAATTCAATAAAATCTGTATAATCAATTCCCCTATCCATACCACCAATAATTAATGTATTAACATTATTCAAAGCCTTTACAGCTTCGATAGTTGCCATAGGAATTGTACCAATGCAATTGTCATAATAGAAAACATCATCATATTTTCCCACAAACTCAAGTCTGTGCTCCAAAGTCTTAAAACTTGAAATACTTTCAATGCTTTTTTCAATATTCAAATTCAAAATTTCAGAAACACCCAAAACAAACATTATATTGTTCAAATTATATTCACCAAGTAAAGCTCTTGGTTTACTTGCATCATAAATTAATTTATTATTAAAATAAACACCATTATCTTTCAGATATAAATAAGCATATTTATTAATATTCTTATTACTTTCAAATTCATCAGCACACTCATTTTTCAAGCTAACCTCAATAGTTTTAGAATTTGAAGTTTTAACACATTTTCTTATCATCTCATTATCAATATTACATAAAAAATAATCCTCTGGATTTTGATATTTATAAATATTACACTTGGCTTCAGCATATTTTTCATATGAAGCATAATGATCCAAATGCTCTTCAAATATATTAAGTAAAATAGCAATATTAGGAGATTTTTTTACAAACTCTAATTGATGTGAAGAAAGCTCTAAAACAATAGTCATATTCTCTTCAATTTCATCAACAAAATCAAAAACAGGAATACCAATATTTCCTAAAAATTTTGACTTCACATTCTGATCTTTAAGCATTTTATAAATCAAAGAGCTTGTGGTACTTTTACCTTTAGTTCCCGTAATCCCAATAGTTTTCACATTAAAAAATTCTAAAAATAGCTCTATTTGAGATTTTATTTTATCTTCGATTTTTGAAATATCTAAACCAACAAAAGAAATACCTGGAGATTTCATAATAATATCGTAATTTTCTAACCCATCTAAATATGATTTTCCGCCAATACATTCCACATTTTTATCACATTTCAATAAATCATTATTAAGTTCGAAATTTTCTTTGCCATCAGCAATAACCAATTTTTGATTTTTCAAGTGGGCTCTTATCAACTTATACGTAGATTGCCCTTCTCTTCCAAATCCCAATATTATTATTTTTTTATCTCTTAAATAATCAATTAACTCTTTAACCAATTAAAAAACCTCTTTTCTTAACATATCACTTTGTTCCTCTGTTAAATTATTTTCTTCATTAAATCTTTTTGTAATATCCTCTGACATATCAACCAATCCAAAATTATTTTTATAATATTTTAATAAAATTGGTAAATCAGCATTACTTTTTTCCAAATTTTCAATTGTTTTAGAAATTGCAAAATTAACTTCCTCGTAAGTTCCAACACAATCAAAAGGCTTAGTCTTGCCGTTTCCAGTTAACTCAATAAAAGTTTCTAATAGTGACTCTTTTTCAAACAAATCTTCACCAAAAATATTAACTAATTTAGTTTTATATAAAAAAGGACTCAAAATAATATATGCAAACAAACACTTTGCACAATTACAACACCAAATCCAATCTTTTTCCTTACTACCAACATTGCAACTTTTAAAAGTCAAATGGTATTTTTCATGTTTAGAAAATATCTTTGAAATTTGCAATTCATTTAATGGTCTTAAAAAACTAAAATATTTAACAGGTGCTTTTAAATAGTTTGATGCATAATTTTCAAAATCGCATTCAAATTCAAAGCTTTTCGAATATTGATGATTAATTTTCTCACCCACAACATTAGACTCATTTGCACTATTTTCATTTGATAATGCAATATACTTTTTAGAAAGTAAATATGCAACAAAATAAGAAACAAATGCAAGCATGGCAGAAAACGGAGTATGGCCATTTATAAAACCTTTTGAATTTAAATCAATTAATCTCTTATCAATAGATCTATAAACTTCAATTATATTATTATCAGCTAATCCCGCAATTTCAGCACATTTTCTTGTAACCGGCTTTGGATTTATAATCAAAGCAAAATCACGATTTTTATTTATTTTCAATGTTTCCAAAGTTACAACAGAATCTTTACCACCACCTATTGGAACAATATATCCATTAGACTCGTCTTCAATTACTTTATAATTAAATTCGTTATCATTTTCCAAACATTCAATATTAACAAAACTTTCAATATCAGTCTTAATATTATTTGTAAAAAATAGCTCTCCTAAACCATAAAAATAAATTTTTTTCCAAAAATTAATTTGATTGTTATCCAAAAAACCACATTTAACAATAATTTTTGGAGAGCAACAACATTTCCAATAGCTAATAAGCTCAATCATACCAATATTAAAAGCCATATTTTTAGCGTAAACTGTATCAATAGACTTAAAATTCATGTTTTTTTTCAAAATTTTAATCTTAGGATTAAAATTAGTAAGTCCCGGAATCTCAAAATCATACTCTAAAAAAATAGCATCTCCATCTTCAGTTAAAGAAAAACTGTTATAATAAAACTCTTTATATTCACTTCTAAATTTATCAAATTCTAAAGATTTATCCATAAAAAACCCCTTCTCATTATATTTTATTTATATTACTGACTCAAATATAATGTGACACAAAAATTTCTCTTAATTTATAGCACAAAACACAAATAAAAACAAGTATAGAGCAAAATCATACATATAATACATTAATAACAAACAAAACCATACTTATATATTGAACTTTCCTTTGAAAATAAAATATTTACCTTCACTTTGAGCTTCGAAACTTAAAATTTCATATTATTTCCTATTAAACAAAACAAAAAACTCAGGACTCATAAGATCCTGAGCAAAAATTACTTAAATAAATCCATAATTTCTTCTTTAGAAAGCTTACTAATGAAAGTTTCATTTGTTGACAACATATTATCAACTAATTTAGCTTTACGCTGTTGAAGCTCATAGATTTTTTCCTCAATAGAATTTTTAGTAATTAGCTTATATACTTGAACATTACGTTTTTGACCTATTCTATAGGTTCTATCTGTTGCCTGATTTTCAGCAGAAATATTCCACCAAGGATCATAATGAATAACCATATCTGCTCCAATCAAGTTAAGACCTGTACCACCAGCTTTTAATGAAATCAAAAATACTTTAATATCAGCATTCTCATTAAATTCATCAACCAATTTAATTCTATCACTAACTTTAGTCTGTCCTGTCAATTTAAAGTATTTTATTCCTTCTTTTTCAAGTTCAGGTTCAATTAAATCAAACATAGATGTATATCCAGAAAATAATAAAATTTTGTGATTTGCTTGGACAGCATCTTTAATTATCTCCATACATTGATTCAATTTTCCACTTCCAGCTTGATAATTATTAATAAATAGGCTTGGATGACAGCAAATCTGTCTTAACCTCATCAATAAAGCTAAGATTTTCATTTGATTTTTTTCAAAACTATTTACCTTAAGTTCATTTGCAACCTCTTCTCTAGCCTCAGCCATATATGACATATAGATTTTTTGTTGCTCGTCCTCCATTTCACTATTAAGTACAGTAACTGTTTTATCTGGCAATTCAGTTAAAACTTCTTCTTTGATTCTTCTTAAAATAAATGGCTCTATTAACATCTTCAATTTTTTTACCTTATAACTATCTTCCTCTTTTATAATAGGAGTTTCAAATAGCTCTTTAAATTGTCTATAACTATACAAATAACCAGGCATAGAAAAGTCGAAAATAGACCAAAGCTCTGCTAAGGAATTCTCAATAGGAGTACCAGTTAAAGCAAATCTTGTCTGTGCTTTTATTTGTTTAATAGCTTTAAAATTTTGTGTATTATTATTTTTTATATATTGAGCCTCATCTGCAATTATATATTTAAACTCATATTTCAGATTTTTATATTCTTCAATATCACGTTTTAATAAATCATATGAAGTAATTATAATATCATATTTATCTATATCTTTTATTATTTTCTTTCGCTCTTCAGCATTTCCTGAGATTACACAAGCATTCAAGGACGGAGCAAACTTTTTTAATTCACTAAACCAGTTTAGAGCAAGTGAACTAGGAGAAACAACAATACTTGTTTTTCTATTTACAGCATTATTATTATAATCCAACAATAAAGTAATTACTTGAAGCGTTTTTCCAAGACCCATATCATCAGCTAATATACCACCAAGGCCATAATTATCTAGCGTTTTAAGCCATTTAAATCCAACTTCTTGATATCTTCTCATTGTAGCATTTAAATTATTTGGAACATTAATATTATCTATATCTTCATTTTTCAAATCATTCAAAAAATCTTTATATTCCTGGTTTTTATGAACATTTATACCTGTATTACTTAAAATCTTATCCAAATACAAAGTTCTATAAATTGGAAGTTCAAGCTCTCCATCAACAAGTTTATCGTATTTTAATTCTCCATCAATATTTAACTTTTCAAGAAAATCTAATGTTTCATTCTCCTCTAAATCAATATAACTACCATCATTTAGTCTATAGAATTTCTTACGAAGCTTATATCTCTCCATAATTTCTTCTAAGTCTTTTGCAGAAAAATTGAAATTATTCAAGTCTAATTTAAGCAGATTATTTTCTAATCTAATACCAATATCAAATATTTTTGGATGCTTAATTTCCCTTTTCTTAAAAGCTTCAGTTACTAAAACTTCATAATTTTTCATATAGAAATATATCTCATCAGATAAAAAATTATATATTTTTTCATCATCAGTAAGAATTAGTCTTCCATTTTTTTGATCAAGCATAAAACCAGTATTTATAAATGTTTCAAGTGCTTTCGTTTCTTTAACAACATCACGTGGTATCTTAATATTTTTATCATCTACCAAAGGATTAAATTCAAAATCCTTATATCCAAATTTTACATCAGCAGTTACAAAATTTGATTCATTAACATCTAAAAAAACTTTTACATAAAGCTCTTGCGGAATATATTTTTCCATTTCCTCTTGACTTATTTTTCCAATTTTAAAATAATCCTTTATACTTGGTACCACTAAAGAAAATAATTTTGGTAAATCTTTTTTATTAAAAACAACTTTTTTTGTAAAATTGTCTTTAAACAAATCCAGTAACTTTAAAATAGTATTTTGATAATTTTTTGGACATCTATAAATTACATCTTCTATAATCATATATAAATAATCTTTTCCATATAAAATACTATAATTGTAAATATCTATATTTGAATAAAATCTATAGTTTTTTTCATCTTCCTCTTCTAGAATAAACTCAATTTCTGGCTCTTCATCTAAAAATAATATTTTATCAGATTTATAGTCTTTTTTTATTTTAATATAATTTCCTTCTAATACATCAAAAAGTTCGTCTAAACAAGTATTAGAAATAGTTATTTCAGATTCAGTCATAACTTTTCCATAATAACGTTGTTGCCCCAAAGATTCATTTGTATATTTCATAATTTCAGCATATTTTAAAATAAAATCCAACATTTTTAATTTCTCAGGTCTAATATTATCTCTTGAATGTTTAAATTCTATTTTAGTGCCATATTTAAAAGTACCACCATTAAAGAAATTATCGTAAAATTCAATTAAGTTCTTGATTTTATATGTGTTTTTTCCATCTGATATTTCAAATTCAACACTCATTTCTTTTTCAGCAGTATTATAAATTATCTTTGGTTTTATATCTATCAAATCTGTTTGATTTTTTAAATCCTTTTTATTATTTTCTTCTTTTTTACACAAATCCTCATAAAAACTATTAATTATCTGATTAAAAGCTTTATGTTGATTTGTTTTATCGTAAAATCTATTATCTTTTTTCTTAAAATCATCTAGCCCAAAAATACTTGCATACTCTTTACTATTATCAAATTTATTTATAGTTGCTATTAAATGACTACAATACTTATTAGTTGCCTGATAATCACTACAACTACAATTAATATTAGTTATTTTATTTTTTTGAATTTTTTCAAATATATCATGGGTTTCATTTTTACCTTTAACTTTAGCATGTAACTCAAAATTTTTATTATCATCATATTTTGCTTTTATTATTTTTATTGAATTATTTTGTAAAAATTCATTTGCCTTTGCAATTTTTTCATCATCTGCATAGTGATATATTTCCTCTATGATTTCTTTGCTCACTAACATAATATACTCCTCTTTTCGTTTTACATGGGAAAAGGGGACGGTTCTCTTTTCCCTAAATTGGGAATTTGGGACAGTCTAAAGCAATTAAGATATGTTTTTTGTAAAATAAAGAAGGAAAAGGGAAAAGAGAACCGTCCCCTTTTCCCATATTAATTAAGCTCCTCTAAAAACATCTTATTCAACATTTGAGGATTTGCCTTTCCTTTTGTTGCTTTCATTGCCTGTCCAACCAAAAATCCTAATGCTCTATCTTTTCCAGCTTTGAAATCAGCAATTGACTGAGGATTTGCATCTAATACTTGCATTACAATCTTCTTAATTGCTTCCTCATCTGAAATCTGAATCCAACCTTTTGATTTAACAATTTCTTCTGGATCATTTGGATTTTCAAATAATTCATCCAATACTTTTTTACCAATAGCACTACTTATAGTACCTTTTTCAATCAGCACAATCATTTTTCCTAATTGCTCTGCAGTAAATGGTATTTGATCTGGTTCCATTTCTTTCTCATTTAATATTCTTGAAATATCTGATAAAATCCAGTTTGCGGATAATTTTGCATTTCCGCAAATATTTTTTGCTCCTTCAAATAAATCTGATAAATATTTTGATGCAGTTATTAATTTTGCATCTTTTTCAGATAAACCATATTCAGACATATATCTAGCTTTTCTACTTTCTGGTAGCTCTGGTAAATTCTTTTTAATGTTTTCAATATATTCTTCAGATAGACGAATAGCAACTAAATCAGGATCTGGAAAATATCTATAATCTTGAGCATCTTCTTTACTTCTCATTGGGAAAGTTCTTCCAGAAACATCATCCCATCTTAAACTTGTTTGCTCAACTGTTCCGCCCTCTTCAATTAAATCAATTTGTCTATTTTTTTCATATTCTATAGCTCTAACAATTGACCTAAACGAATTCATATTTTTCATTTCAGTACGGGTTCCAAACTTTGTATCGCCTTTTTTTCTTACTGAAACATTAACATCGGCACGGAAAGAGCCTTCTTGCATTTTACAATCTGAAACTTCAATATATTCAAATATAGATTTTAATTTTTTTAAATATCTCTCAGCCTCACCTGCAGAGCGAATATCTGGTTCAGATACAGATTCAATAAGTGGAACTCCTGCTCTATTTAAATCAACAAGACTTCCTCCTCCGAATTCATCATGATTTAGTTTTCCTGCATCTTCTTCAATATGAATACGCAATAATCTAACTTTTTTTAGATTTCCCTCATCATCTTCAATTTCAACATATCCATGTTCACAAAGTGGTTTATCAAATTGAGATATTTGATAAGACTTTGGAAGATCTGGATAAAAATAATTTTTTCTATCATTCTTGCTATTTCTTGAGATTTCGCAATTAGTTGCAAGACCAGCTTTCACAGCATATTCAACAACTTTCTCATTTAATACAGGTAATGTTCCAGGCATTGCCATACATATAGGACAGCAATGAGTATTTGGAGCACCACCAAATTCAGTAGGACAACTACAAAAGATTTTTGTTTTTGTAGAAAGCTCAGCATGAACCTCAAGTCCTATTACAACTTCATAATCACTTCTTGCCATATAACTAGCTCCTTTCACGCAAAGTGGTAAAAAGGGGAAAAGGGAAAAGGGGACGGTTCTAATTTCCCAAAAATGGGAAATTGGGACAGTCTATAAAATTAGTTAAATATAAATATATGTCCCTTTTTCCCAAAAATGGGAAATTAGAACCGTCCCCTTTTCCCTTCCCTTCCTTCCTTTTCCTTTTTTCTTTTTCCTTTTATCTATTTTTTAAATTCTGGTTTATAATTTTCTCTAAATTTTGTTGCTTGTTCGTATGTATAAGCTGCATTTAATATTGTTTCTTCTGCAAATTTATTTCCTATTAATTGCATTCCAACTGGCATTCCATTACTGTCAACACCACATGGAATTGATATTCCTGGAAGTCCAGCTATATTTACAGAAACAGTACATATATCTGACAAATACATTTCTAAAGGACTTGATTTTGAGCCAAATTCAAAAGCAACAGTTGGTGATGTTGGTGTCAATATAACATCATATTTTTCAAAAGCCTTTTCAAATTCTTTTGCAACTAATGTACGAACTTTTTGAGCTTTTTTATAATATGCATCATAGTAACCTGAACTTAGCACATATGTTCCTAAAATGATTCTTCTTTTTACTTCAGGGCCAAATCCTTCACTTCTTGAATTAATATAAATATCTCTTAATTTCTCAGATTTTTCTGATCTATAACCATATCTTATACCATCAAATCTTCCTAAATTAGAGCTTGCTTCAGCACAAGCAATTATATAATATGTAGCAAGTGCATGCTCTGCAATATCAAGGGAAATTTCTTCAACTACTGCTCCAAGCTCCTTGTATTTTTCTATTGCTTCTTGAAGTTTAGCCTTAACTTCTGGATTTATTCCATCTCCGAAAAACTCCTTTGGAACTCCAATTTTTAGTCCTTTAACATCATTTTTTAATGCTTTTGTGTAATCTACAGCTGGTCTATCAACAGATGTTGTATCTTTTGAATCATGTCCAACAATCAAGTTTAAAAGCATTGCACTATCATAAACATCTTTAGTAATTGGTCCAATTTGATCTAAAGATGAAGCAAATGCTACCAATCCATATCTTGAAACTAATCCATATGTTGGTTTGAATCCTACAACTCCACAAAAAGCTGATGGTTGACGGATTGATCCTCCAGTATCACTACCAAGAGCCCAAGGAACCATATTAGCAGCAACAGCAGCAGCAGATCCTCCTGAAGATCCTCCTGGTACTGTGTTTAAATTCCATGGATTTCTAGTTTTCTTAAGAGCTGAGTTTTCTGTAGACCCCCCCATGGCAAACTCGTCCATATTTAATTTACCAAGATTTATCATATTTTCACTATTTAGTTTTTCAATAACCGTAGCATCATATGGTGCAACAAAATTTTCAAGCATTTTAGAGCTACATGTTGTTTTAATTCCTTTTGTACATAAATTATCTTTTATACCGATAGGAATACCTGCAAATGTTGATTTACATTCTCCCTTATTAACTTTATCTTCAATCTCTTTTGATTTTTCAATCGCTTCATCAGCTAAAACTGTAACAAAAGCACCGATATCTTGCTCTTTTTCTTTGATTCTTTCAGCATATGCTTTTGTTATATCAGATATTGTAAGCTCTTTAGCATTTAATTTTTCCTGAAGTTCATGAACTGTAAGCTCAGTAATATTCATCAAAGTTCCTCCTTTACATTTCTATTTCTATTGTATTACTTTTGGAATCTTAAACATTCCTCTTTCTTGTGATGGTGCATTTTGAAGTAATAGCTCTTTATCTTCGAATTCCACTATCTCATCTTTTCTAAATACATTATAATTATCATTTGCCCCAATTGTTTCATCAAGGCCATCTGTTGGTGCATTATTAACTTGCTCAGCAAAAGTTAATATATCTTGTAAATTTTCTAAATAATTATCAATTTCTTCTTCTTTAAGCTCTAAACGTGCCAAATTTGCAATATGTAAAAGTTGTTCACGACTAACCTGCATCTTATCATCTCCTTAATTGAATTTGTTCAATATTATATAGCTTTTTTATTCAAAAAACAAGACCTAATTCTAGGGACAAAGTAAAAAAATTATTTTTTTACTCCGTCCCCATTGATTAAATATTTTGTTGTGATAAAATATTATCAAATATAATTTAAAGAAAGAGTTAATTTATGATGTTATTTTATATAAATCTAGATTAATTGATGAGGTATATTATGAATTTTAACAAATGTAAACGCTGTGGATGCTTTTTTATTTCAGATAAAGAAATATGTCCTTCATGTACACCAAAAGATAATAATGAAATTTCAAAACTTAATAATTTTTTTAACGAAAATACAAACACCATAACATTTAATGAATTATCAACAGCTACTGGTATTTCTAAAAAAAATCTATCAAGATATATATCTGAAAAAAACTTTGAATATAAAAAACAAATACAACTTTAATTCCAAATAAAATTATTAATAATTTCATATTCAAATAAAAAGAAGCCAATAATAATATAAAAATATTTTATCAGCTTCTTTTTATTATATATTAATCAATATATGTAATTATTATAAAGAATTAATTGCATTCATAGCATCTATTAATTCATTAGCTCCATTTGACAATAAGCTAACTATTGTAACTATAGCTACAATTCCTACAACGATTCCTACAACTCCAAGTACAATACCAGCTATAGCCATTCCTTTACCTTTTCCTCCCAATTCAGAAGATTTTTTTAGTCCAATAATAGATAATATTATACCTACTATACCTGTAATACAATAAAAATTTATAAATATAGATACTAAAGAAACGACAAAACCAGCAATTGCTAATCCATTATTCTTATTAGAATCTACATTGTTCATATTTTCGTCCATCTATTTCACCCCCCTTTGGAGAAAGTATAACATTAAAAAAAATAAAAATCTATAAAAATATTTTATTTTTTTCTTGACTCATAAAAGTATCTATATTATAATATGAAAAGTTCAAACACGGAGGATTACCCAAGTGGTTGAAGGGGACAGTTTGCTAAACTGTTAGGGTTCGTAAGGGCCGCGAGGGTTCAAATCCCTCATCTTCCGCCAAAGATATACTATTATTACAATAGTATATCTTTTTTTATTAAAAAATTAAAACATAAATTACTAGTATTAGCATTTTAAATTTTTTTATTTTCTATAATAAAAAAAATACTGTTTTACATCAAAAAAGAGAACAGCTCTAGCTGCTCTCTTTTTTTTATTCTTGAACTAATGTATATATGTTCTTTCCTTCTAATTTAACAATTTTATATCCCTCTGGCTTATATCCTTTGCCTGCATTAATTATAGCATTTCCATCTTCATCTGTTACTCCAATTTGTCCATCTACAAAGTATAGTTCACCATTATTATCTATTCCTGTTGTCTTTCCAATAATTTTTGGTGCATTGTCATACACAGTATTGTCATTAGTTCCTATTGTTAATGTTCCATTATTTATAATTGCTATTCCAGTATAATTTTTAACTGTGCTTTCGTTTGTACCTTCATTTGTTGAATCTTCTATTGTTAATATTCCATTATTTGTAAATAATGCTCCTGATTCAGTATATCCATTTATAGAAAATCCAAGTAAATCAATTATTACTGTGCTTCCAGCTGGTATAGTAATATTATCAGTTGTTGTTATATCTTTGCATAACTCAACTTTACCATTTACTTTAATTGCTGCGTCTATAGCACTTGATAAATCATTATAATAAACCCCATTAACAATTGCAACTTGCTCGAACACTGCTTCAATTCCCAGTATAGCAACTGTTCCGTTTGTAGAGTATATTACACTAAACATTTCAGGAGTTTTTGTAACAGTTCCACTTGTTGCATATGTTGAACCTGTTAATATACCATCATAAAAATTAAATGTTCCTCCATCATTTTTTACACCATATGTGCTACCAGTTATTGCTGGAATTTCTGTACTTGGGTATCCACCATCATCTTCACCTAAAATTAAAGTACCTGCTGTTATTAATATTCCTGGGCCTTCAGTTGCCTCAACTGAACCACCAGTTAGAGTTGCTACAGCTGATTTATTATATAATTGTATACCATATTGTTTACCTGTTATACTTCCACCTGTAATAGTTAATTTCTCTGTCGGATTATAAATATTACCTATTATTGTTGCATTATTTATATTTACATTTGTACAATTATATATTGCATCACTTGTAGATTTTACAGTTGATCCTTCATGTATATTTACTTCTTTGCAATAAGATAATGCAGTTCCAGTTACATCTAAAGTAATTCCATTATATACATCCACAATTCCACAATATGATATTGTTCCTGTAACAGTTCCACTTATTAAATTGACAATAGTTGTATACCAATTATCTCCTCTTATCGCCTTTATTTCTCCGCCGTTAATATTAATTTCAACGTCCTTATTATTTACATAAATGCTATAACAGCCTGAATAGCTTGCATTATCTAAAATTGCATTTTCAGATATATTTATTGTACCTGCATCATTCATATAAATACCATAATCACTTGTTGATATTGTATTTCCTGATGCATTTACAGTTCCTCCTGCATTCATGTATACACTATAACCTGTACTATCTTTTATTTCATTGAATTTTCCTCCAGTTAACTTAACTGTAGCATTTTGGTTATTTGTATATATTCCATAATTTCTCGAATAATACATATAACTCCCTCTTGATCCAGCTTCTCCATGAAAACTAAATGTTCCTCCTGTTACATTAATAGTACTATCATTATCACTATAAACTATATAATATTCTTCTGATCCAACTCTACCTTTATTATATAAGGTTCCTCCTGTTACACTTACCGTACCATTTTCAGTATTATAGATTATCTTATCATTATTTATTTGTTCAATTCTTATTGTTCCTCCTGCCATTTCAAAGCTACCATGATTATTAATTAAACAATTTACATATCCATATATTCTTCCATCTTGTGCTTCTGTGTTATCAGTAATTTTTAATATTCCATAATTAGTTATAAATGTGTCCCAATTATGAAGTCTAATTGTATGTCCATTTAAGTCAATTGTTAATTCTTTGTCTTTGCTTACTGTATATGGTTCTGATGTAGTTAAAACTATATCCTTTAATAATGTTATTGTTCCAGTATTATTGTTTGAAATAGCATCCTCTAAAGACTCATATTTATTTTCTCCTACTGATACAATTTCTTGTACTTCATTTTTTATTTCATAAATTTCTTTATTTGAATCATCTGTTAATCTTGCTATATAATAATTGTTTGGAATTTCATCAATATATCCTCTTACTGCTGTATTAGCTGTGATTGTTCCTCCATAGTAATTTATAGTTCCATGTTTTCCAGTATAATTAAATACACCATAATCTCTTGATGAAACTTTAACATTATTTGTTATTTCATCAGAATCACCAATATTAATTGTTCCTGTACTTTCATTGTAAATACCATATGAAGTATAACTACAACTATTTGATGAGTTAATTTCAACATATCCCTTTATACTAATAGTTCCAGTTGATTGATTTCTTATAGCAGTTGAACCATTAGAATAATTATTCAAAATTCTAATTGGGTTTTCAGAACTTAAATACGTTCCATCAATATTTATTATACCTGTATTATTATTTATTATTGTATTTGCATCTAATGAACTTGTTATTGTTCCTCCTGTAATATTAATTCTTCCACTTGAATTATTATATACATAACTTCCTATATTACCTCCAGAAATATTAATAATTCCATTATTTTCATTATATACATAACTTCCTATATTACCTTCAGAAATATTAATAGTTCCACTTGATTTATTATATACTTTACCATTTATTGTTCCACCATTTACATTAATTTTATCATTTTCACTATTGCCCAAATTATATATAGCATACTCATTTCCTTTTATAGTTCCACTTTCAATTGATATGGTTCCTGCCTCATTCCAAATTGCAGAGCTATATGATGTACTTGAATCTATTATACCATTTCTTATAACGACTTCTCCTGCAGTATTGTATATAGCTTTAGTATTTGCTCCTTTAGCTACATATGACCCTTTACTGTTTAAATTTAATGTTCCTGCATTTTTAAACATATAATAATAATTACTACTACTAGTTCCACCAATTGTTAACTCATATGAGCCATTTTCTACAGATGCTGTTCCATTATTTTCTAATATTGTATTTGCACCATTTACAAATTTTCCTTCCACAATATTTCCGTCATCATCCTCATGAGATGTACTATCTATTATTGTTAATGTTCCATTATTTACAATAGTGTTATTATTAGATGCTACAATATTAAAACCATTAAAATCTAAAGAAATATTTTTGTCTTCTGCTATAGTTAAAGATTCCATTGTTCCTGCAATAGATACATCATGAATCAATTTAATTGTATCAGTATTTTCTGTATCTGCAAGAGCAGAATTTAGTGAAGAATACTTTTTATCTTTGGACACAACATATGCTACATTCACTTTTTCAAGTACCGAAATTTCTCTTCCTGATGTTACATTATATCCCTCATCTGTTCCATCATCAAATGTATACTCACCTTTATATATTACACGTGTACAATCATCTTCTGTTTCTGATGGTATCTTACCTGTTATTGATGAGCTCTCATTTCCTTCAATAATTCCATCATAGAAATTAAATGTTCCTGTATTGTAGATACCATTTGTTTTACCATATACCGTTGGCTTAGTAGCTATTGTTCCATCTTTAATACCTAATGTTAAATCTTTTGAATTGCGAATTCCATATGCTAAAGTTCCCTTTATAACACCAGATTCTACAATAGCTGTACCTTGATTATCAATTCCATATCCACTTCCGGTAATTGTTGTATTCTCACCTCTTATTGTAGTTACACCAGTTGACCTGTTATAAATTCCTGCTGAATAATTATTACCAATTCCTTCAACAGTTCCTCCATAAATAGAAAGTTTTCCATAATTTTCTATTGCTGTTCCATTATAGCTTACTTTTCCATCTAACATTTCAACTGTTCCATCTTTATTTGAATTAGTAATTGTCTTCAAATTTGAATCTTTTCCCTTAATTACAATTTTTCCATTTGAATAGTTCCTTAGGTATTGAATAGTTGAATTTTCAATTTCTATTTCTCCATCTTTGTTATTATATAACTGCTGTGATAATAAAGTTGAATCACGTATTATTAATTTACCTGATGCCTTATTGCTATTTTCGTGATATGTGTTTATCGTACTAGTTTCTATAAGCATTGTACCATCACCACTATTAATTATTCCATATGTAGATGCTGATGTTGATCTTGATATATTGCTATTTTTTATAATAGCTGAATATATCGTATTTTCTTCACTTATCTTATCTTTTCCTTCATTTACAACCGGATAAAGTACTCCTCCAGAAATTTCTATATTGTTAATATTTAGTATTCCAGTGTTTTCATTATATATATCATATGCATACTGTAAATTGCTTCCATTATTATACTTACATTCTGTTACATTAAGTACTCCATAGTTATCTATTAACTTTCTAATATTTTGACTTGATCCTTCTGAAGATGAGTAATTAATTAAAATATTATTCAAATTAATCTCGGCATTTTGATTATTTTTAATTAATAATCCTCCATTAGCTCGAATATTACCATATGTCTTTTCTTCTTCATTTGTGTTTTCGTTTATAAAGCTAATATTTCCATTATTATCAAAGTTTAATATTGCATGTAAATACATAATTTTATCATTAAATTTAATTTTAATATTTTGACTTGCATCTACAGTTATTGTTCTATATATCCATGGATTATCTATTAGCTCTATTGTAGATTCATTAGTTTTGCTACATGCTTTTACTGCAGAATCTAATGTTATAAAGTAATAATATCCATCTTCTAATTTATAATATGAATTATCTAACATACTTACATCTGGATTTTCTGATGCTGATATTTTTGCAACATAATATGTTGGTATTCCTAAAGTTATGTATTCTGCTCCATCCTCTTTAGTTTCTCTTACAATTTCAGTATTTTCTGGAATTTCAGAAATAATTCCAGATATTACATTATCTTTTTTACCAATCAAGGTTCCATCATAGAAATTAAATGTTCCTAATTTATTGTTTACAGCGTTAGTACCAGGAATTTTAATTATAGGTGTATTTGTATTTATTTCATCATCTTTTGTACCAATCGTCACTATACCACCTTCATTGGTGTTGTATATTGCTGGATATTTTGTTGATTGTGATTCTATTTTACCTCCTGTTATTATAATACTTCCGTTATTATAATTATTTATAACATTTCCATTTGCAGAACCTGTTATAGTACCATTAGTCATTTTAAATATTCCTGAGGCACCTGAACCATTATTTGCATTTACAACTGCTGTGTTATTACCATATGTTTTTACACTTCCTCCATTCATTTCTATTGTACCGCTTGTCAAATTATGTATAGCAATACCATTTGAATAAATATTACCATTATTAAATATAATTTTACCATTACCATTATTATATAATCCACATGTAACATTTGGTACTTCTGATGATTTAAATGATGCCATTTCTACATTATTAATTTCTATTGTTCCATTTGTATAATTATATATACCTTTGCTGGCTAATATAATATTCATGTTTTCTATTTTAATATATCCACTGCCATAATTTTCTACTGCCGTATCATTTGAAGAAACTTTTACATTATTTATAATAGTAGTACTTTCTTCATTATAATTATATATTCCAACTTGCCTTCCAAAAATATTACCTGAATTAATTATTGTATTACCACTATTATTTGTACTTACTCCAATACTTCCAGTTATATTTGTATCCTTTCCTTGAATATGTAAATTTCCATCACTCCATATACTAGCATTATTTCTAGAATAAATTATTCCATTATTTATTTTTGTCAATCCTCTGTTTAAAATTGACTGATATGAAGATATTATTGTTCCTCCATTTATTTCAGAATATGCAAAATTATCACTTTTTCCATCATATATACCTACACTATAATAATCATTAATTGCTTTTATTTCTCCACCATTTACATATAAATTACTTTCATTTTGTATAACTGCAGTATATCCAGCAAGAGAATTAGTTCCTTGTTTTGTGCATTCATAAATTCCTGAAGTAATTGTTAATTCTCCAATTGTTGTTTTTCTTCCGATTTTCATATTTTTTATAATAAAACAATCACTTCCCAAATCATTTCCTGCATCTTTTCTATAACTAAATTGTATATAATATTTCACTCCTCCAACTAAATCAAATTTATACTCATCATCTACATCACCACTAACAGTTACTTTTCTACCTTTTGTATTATTATATTCTAATATACTATCATCTTTTTTAACAGATATATATCCTATATCATAACCATTTTGAGAAGAAATTACTGCATTTGTAATCACTTCATATATTCCTTCTTTATCAGTTAAATCAATTTCTAACATACTGTGAGCAGTACTATTTCCAATACCTGCATTGTTAGAAATCAATCCACCATCAGCTCTTGTTTCAAAGAAGTAATCTCCTTTTGCTACAGATTTTGTTAAATCGATATCTTCGTATTCAATTGTTCCAGATGTTTCATTAGATATACCATTTAATATTGCAGTATTAGTTGAACTTGTTATTTTTCCAGTATTACTTTTGTCCTTTTCTTTTATTTCAAAGTAATCATATGTTGGAGTAGATCCACTACCTGATAAATAACATCTTATTGTATGATTTTCTTCTGTTAATTCTCCAAGCTCTATATCAACTGTTGACCATTGACTATAGCTATCAGAATCTCCAAAGTTAAATATCTCTTTTCCATCTAGAGTCACTAGATTTTTTCCAAAGTTCTTTCCCATTACAGATAATATATATGAATTTCCTTTTTTTACATTAAAATTAAAATTCAAATCTGTTGCATTAGAAGCTACAACTCTATTATCAACATTTGATACATTTCCTCTTACTATATTTGCTTGCTCTGCTTCTATAATACTACTATTTTCAGCATTGCTATCATATATTTCTAGCTTACCATAGTTTTCCAATACATAATCATTTGCTGTTGTTGTAAATACATGACCATTTAAGTCAAGCTTAATATTCTTTGTGTTATCCACAACCACTTTATGGTCAGCATCTTTTGCTATATCATTTACTATTTTTATTTCAACTTGAGTATTTGAATCACCTATAACATTATTTGCATCATCTACAGCTTGCTCCAATAGCATATATCTTTTTTTACCAATTACAGCTTCTATTCCAGAAACAATAGCCAATGTTGCTTCTTGTTTCTTAGTTTCCGCATTTGTTGCTATAGTAGTATCATACACTGTTGGTGTATCATTTACTCTTTGTATTAAGAATGATGCTGTTCCACCAATAACTTTTCCATCATAGAAATTAAGTACGCCCTCTGGGTAATAATATTTTTCTGTTTTAGTATCATAAACTTGCTCTGCTTCATAGTCTATTTCTTTTTCTATACCATATGTTAAACCTTCTACTATTGGTGAGAATACACTTGGAGCACTATTATCATCTTCACCAAGTGTTAGTTCTCCATTTTTTGATATATATATACCAACTCCAAATGGACTTGCTATAGTACCTTTACCCATTGAATTTTCATCTAAAACTTTTAATTTTCCATTAACTGTAAATGTCTTTTTAGCTTCTTGATTTTTTACATAATAATTATTTAGGTTAATTGTATAATCTCTTCCATTTTTAATTGTATTTACCTCATTATATATATTATGTATAATTTCAAATTTAACATTTCCAAGTTGTGCAGCTTCATCAGAATTTTCTAATGCTGAAGCCAATGTTTCATATTCAGTTCCAATTAAATTTTCGTATCCTTCAGGTGCAGAAACTATTCTTACTACATTAAATCCTGTTATATTTGTTATTTCTATTGTATCTTCACTTATATTTCCAGCAGCATCTTTTAAATACATTTTATAAATACCGTTTTCATATATTTCATCAAATACTAAATCTTTATCTAAAGCATTTTCACATTTATATGTTTTTGGTCCTGCATATCCTTCTTTTGTGATTCCGTATTCAACAATTCCTGAAAGATTATCTGTTGCTTTTACAGTTATTGTTGCTTCATCATTTTTATCTGTATTTACTGTTTTTTCAGTAAATTGTGGACCTATTTTATCTATATTACCTATTTCATAATCCACTTTTTGTCCTTTGTTTGTTTCTTTTGCCAATCTTGCATGAATTACACTATTTTGCTCTATTTTAAATTCATCTGTATACTCTATCCAGTTTGTATTATCATCAATTGTATATTCTATAGTATATTCTGATTCGGGCTTTGTTATTGTTACAGTTGCATCTTGGTTTGTCCACTCTGTTGGTTTATGTGTAACTGTTGGTATTGGCATAGCCTTCCACATAGCTGTATATTCTAAATTTGCTGTAACTTTTGTTACTTCAGTATCTTCAGTTACTTCAACATCCCCTATTTTTGTTAATTTCCATGTATCAAATACATATCCACTATTTCCATTTACGCTCTTAGTATATCCTGGTATATCTGCACCATAATCAATATTTTTTATTGTCAAAATATCAAAAGTTCCATATTCTCCAGGCTTATATGTAACAGTAAATTGTTGTTTAAAATATACTCTTAATGTTGTTGAACCATCAGGTGCTATTCCTTCTTCACCTGTGCTTTCAATTTTACCTTCTGCATCAGCATCATATATATATCCCTCTGTTATAGGCACTTTATCTGCTGAAGTAACACTTACTTGCTCTCCAGTTTTTCCATTTCTTGTTAAAGTATCATCAGGAACTTCAGGATATTTTCCATCTTTCTGATAATAATATTCTACTTTATAAGAAGTATCTAGTGGTATTCTATTTGCTACTGCTGTTAATGTTAAATCACCTGCAGGCATTGTAAATGTTAGGTTTTTAGTAGTATTGTCTTCCATCAATTTTTGACTATTAGATTTCCATTTTCCAAATTCTATTGTATAACCATTTTCCTCGCCATAACTTGCATCAATTGTTATACTATCACCATATTTATATGTACCTGTCAATGTTCCATTTGCCTGAGCTGTTTTATTATCCAATTTAATTTCAGTTATTCCTTCTCCAGCCACAATATTTAAAGTATATATAGACTTTTTAAAGAAAACTTTTAATATTACAGTTCCTTTTGTTGGAATAGTTGATGTTAATACATTATCTGCATTTTCATCAAATTCATATCCTATTTTTTCATTATTTGGAATCTTATCTGCATCTGTTACAGTTACTGCCTCTCCAACTTTTGCAAATCTAGTTTGTGTATATGTTGGAGTTTCTGAATAAGTATTTTCAGTTTCATAATAATACTCAACATTATATTCAACAGTATTTGCCTCAATAATTGATGTTGCTCTTGCAGTTACATCTTCTGCTGGCATAACAAATGTTGTCTTTTGTTTTTCTTTTTCTTCTTTTGTATTTAATACTTGCTCACTAGATGACTCCCATGCTTTAAAACTTACATTATATCCTTCTACGCTCTTCATTATTGCTTCAATTTCTATTGGTTGCTCATATTTAAATATTGCTTTTCCAGTTGACTCATCTATATTTATTCCAGTATTTTGCTCTATACTTTTTCCTGTAACTTTATCAACATTTTCATCTTTTTCTAATGTCAAAGTATATGTATTTCTTGTGTAAAATACTTTTAGTACAAGGCTTCCATCTCCTGCTATATTTCCTGTTATAACATTATTTACATTATGTTCATCATATGTAAATCCTATGTATTCTTTTATATCAGCATTTATTTCTTCGTTTGTTGTTCCGCTTAGTTCAACATCTTGCTCTAAATTATAATTATCTTTATTACTTGAATCTGTACTTTCAAGTTTTTCTAAGTAATATTGAACATGATAAGCTACTCCTGCATTTTCCTTCCAATTTGCTGTATATGATCTATTTCCTGTACTTCCTTTTTCAATTATAACTTGATCTGTTAATTTATCAACTATTTGACCATCGCTATTTTCTTCTGTTAATCCAGTTCCAGTCCAGCCCAAGAATGTATATCCAGTTTTTACAGGATTATTTAATGTAAATGTATTTGTTTCTATTGTATATTTTTCTGGGTTAGTTACACCTTCTAATAATTTACCATTATTCAAATTATAAGTTATTGTGTATTCTATAGGTTCCCAGTTTGCTATATAATGTCTATCTCCTATACTTCCTTTTGGTATTATTACTTTATCAGTTAATTTATCAACTGTTTGTCCTTCACCATTTTGCTCTGTTAAATCTGTTCCAGTCCATCCTTTAAATTTATAACCAACTCTGCTAGGATTTTTTAATGTAATATTTTCAGTTTCAATAGTATATGTTGTTGGATTTGTTATAGCATTTCCATTATCATCTGTACCTAAACTTCCATCATTTAATTCATATGTTATTTGATATTTAATTGCATTCCAGTTAGCAACATGCTCTGCATTTTCTGTAACTTTCTCAGCAATCTCTTTACTCCAATTTACAAATTCATATCCTTTTTGAGCTGTTAAAATTCCTTTTAAAGCTGGAGTTGTACTATTATAATCTAAGTTTTCGTATTTTTCTTCTGTCTTTTCATCTTGCTCATATTTAAATACTCCATGATTACCAGATTTATATGTAACTGTAAATTGTTGTTTGAAATAAACCTTTAATACTAAAGATCCATCACCTTTTACTTTTCCACTCAAATTTACATTTTTTGTTTCATCAAATACATATCCATCTTTTGTTGCAATTTTATCTTTATCTGTTACAAATACCTCTACATCTGTTTCAGCTTTTCTTGTTACACTTTCATCTGGAGTATTGCTATATTCTCCATTTACTTGATAATAATGCTCTACTGTATAATCCACAGTATTGGCACTTTTATTTGATATAGCTTTCAAAGTAAGGTTTCCTGATGGCATTTCAAAATCCACCTGATTTTCAAACTTATCATCTAATAAATCTGTATTATTTGATTGCCATTTAACAAAAGTTATATCATATCCAACTTCTGATTTTAAAGTAGCATTTATTTGTATTGGTTGTTCAAATTTAAATGATGCTTGTCCTGTTGAATCATCAACATTTATACCAATATTTTTTTCAATACTTTTTCCTGTTACATTTTCAACATTCTCATCTTTCTCAAGCTTTAAAGTATATGAATTTCTTGTATAATATACCTTAAGAACTAAACTTCCATCTCCTGCGACAGTTCCAGTTACATTATTATTTCCATTTGTTTCATCATATGTAAATCCTTTAAAGTTTTTAATTTCTGCTGTTACCTTTTCATCAGTTACTCCAAATTCAGTTTCATCAATTTTTAATTCATAATTATTTTTATTTGAGGAATCATTACTTTCCAATTTTTCTAAATAATATTGTACATGATATTCAACATTTGTATTAGCTTCCCAATTTGCCTCATAACTTCTATTTCCTATACTTCCATTTTCAACAATTACAAGTTTAGTTTCATTAGTTAAATCAGTTCCCGTCCATCCAGTAAAAGTATAACCTGTTTTAACCGGATTATTTAATGAAAATGTAGGTGTTTCTACATTATATTTTGTAGGATTTGTTATTTTATTTCCACTTTCATCATTACCAAGTGTTCCACCATTTAACTCATATGTTATTGTATAGTCTATTACTTCCCAATTTGCCACATATGCTCTATTACCTGTACTACCTTTTTCAATTGTTACATTTTTACTTTCAGAATTTAAATCAGTACCTGTCCAACCTTTAAACTCATATCCCTTTTTACTTGGATTATTTAATGTAAAAGTTTCTGTTGAAATTGTATATTTATCAGGATTTTCTAGTTTATTTCCATCATTACCTGTTCCTAGCTCTCCACCATCTAATGTATAAACTATGTTATATTCTTTTTCTTTCCATGTAGCTACATATTCAACATTTTCAGTTACTCTATCAGCTGGAACTATACTCCAACCATTAAATTCATATCCTTCTTGATGTGTTAATTCGCCTTTAAAACTTGGTGTTTCAGCTCCATAATCCAAATTTTCAGTCTGCTCTTCAGAAAATGTACCTTTTGTTCCTGGTTTATAAGTAACTGTAAATTGTTGTTTAAAATATACTTTCAATACTAAGCTACCATCACCTTTTACTTTGCCTGTATAATCGTTTTGTTTACTTTTATCAAGCACATAACCTGTTTTTGTTGGTGTTTTATCTTCATCAGTAACTTCTACAGAAGTATCTGTTTTGGCACTTTTTTCTTTTTTTATTTCAGTAGTATTTTTATAAAATCCTTGCTCTTGATAGTAATATTCTACAACATATTTCACATCATTAGCAGTTTTATTTGATGTTGCTGTTAATATTAAATCACTTGCTGGCATTTTAAAATTAGAATTTTTATTTATTTGATTTCTTAATATATTAACATCTGAAGAAATCCATTCATTAAATGTTATTGTATAACCATCTATTTCTTTTAATGTTGCATCAATTTTAACTTGTTCATCATACTTATATACACCCTTTAAAGTTTCAGAATCAACATTATTTCCTATTACAGATTCTATATTTTCATCCTTTGCTAAAGTTAAAGTATATGAATTTCTTGTATAATAAACTTTTAATACCAAACTTCCATCTGCTGAAACTGTACCTGTTAAAATATTATTTGGATTATTTTCACTATATGTAAAACCTGCATATTCTTTTATTTGTGCACTTACGCTTTCATTAGTTGTTCCACTTAGCTCTTTATCTTCAATCAATTCATAGTTATCTTTATTATTTATATCTGCACTTTCTAATTTTTCTAAATAATATTGAACATGGTAAGTTACACCTGTATTAGCTTTCCAATTTGCAGTATAGTTTCTATCGCCTATACTTCCGGTTGCAATTTCTACTTTTTCAGTTTCTTTAGATAGATCTGTACCTGTCCAACCAATAAATGTATAACCTAATTTAACTGGATTATTTAATGTAAATGTAGGTGTTTCAATTGTATATTTTTCAGGATTTGTTTTTTCTTCTAATAAATTACCACCATTTAAATTATAAGTAATAGAGTAATCTATAACTTCCCAATTAGCTACGTATGATCTATTTCCTATGCTTCCTTTTTTAATTATTACCGTATCTGTTAATTTATCAACTTTTTGTCCCTCATTATTTTCTTCTGTTAAATCTGTACCTGTCCATCCTTTAAATTTATAACCTTTTTTTATTGGATTATTAAGAGCAAAATCAGGAGTTTCAACAGAATATTTTTCTGGATTTAATTTTCCTTCTTCAAGCTTTCCACCATTTAACTCATAATTTATTGAATATTCTATTAAAGCCCTATTAGCAGTTGCTGTTAATTTTATATCAGATTTTGGCATTTTTATGCTTGTATCTTTTACAATTTGATTTTGTAATACATCAGTATTATCAGATTTCCACTCTTTCCAAGAAATATCATTTCCAGCCAATGTTTTTAATTCAGCTGAAATATCTACGGATTTACCAAATTTTATCTTTTTACTTATTGTTGTATTACTTTCATCTCCCATTTTTACAGAAGATATATTTTCACCAGCTTCAAGTGTTAATGTATATTCTTTTCTATTATAAGTTGCAACTAATTCAATAACTTTATCTTCAGATATTTCACCTGTTAATTTACTTTCATTTTCATTTAATTCATATCCATCTGGAATTTCATTCTCAATTGCAACATTATTACCAATTCTACCTTCTTTTTCCTCTACGGATTCTTCATATGTGCCATCTTCTTTTTCAATACGAGTTATAACTTTATATTTATTATTTGGATTCTTTTTTACCAAAATTTCATAAGGTATTTCTGATCTATTTCCTAGATTTCCGTAGTTATAAGCAGAAATTTTATATACACCATTATTTGGTAAGTCAATTACCTCTCCATCCTTTACTTCCGTATAATCTTTTGTAGTTGTGCCCTCAATTTTATAATTTGTTTTAACTGCTTTTTCATCTTGTTTAGTTATTTTTACTTGTATCGTGTTTTCATATGCATCAATTTTATCGTTAAAAACTCCACCTACAACTTCTATTTTAGGCTCTTTAACCTTTTCAAATGTAGGTATATCCAAATCTCCATATAATATATATTTTATAGAAGTATTAACATCACCTTGATCAATTACTTTATCAAAATTCATATCTGCAGATAATTTTTCTAATCCATTAAATTTATGCTTTTCAGAATTTACAATATTTCTTATTATATTAGTTAAATCCACATGATCTGAATATCCATCACCATTAATATCTCCCAAAACACTTACATCATATTTATGCTCTTTATCAGAAATCATCATACCAGATTTTACAAGTCCATCTGTAACTTTTTGGTTTGAATCTTGTTTATATATTTCTATTTCTTTATTAAATTTATCTGTAACATCTTGAACATTTGTAAGAGGCATAACTCTTGAAACATTTTCATCTGTTACTAAATATTTCTCACTATTTAACCACTGCTCTTTATAATTTAACTTATTAATAAGTTCCATTGTTTCACTATTATGAGCAAAACTTGTAATTCCTAACACCAATAATCCAATTATAATTACAGATATTGAAGAAATTATTCCTACTTTAATACCTTTACTATTTTGCTTGTCTTGTTTATTCTCTACAAAAACCATTATATTTAATGCAATTGTAGCAATTATCAAAACTATTAAAACAAATATAATACCATCACCTGTTTTTACTGAAAATATTATATTATTTTTAGGTTCCTCAGGTTTTGCTGGTTGCTCTGGAGTTTCTGGTTTCTCCGGCTCTTCTGGAACATCTGGAATTGTTGGTTCATTCGGTGTTGATGGTATTCGATCTTCTTCATATATTTCAATTATAGCTTTTTTATCATCTTCATCTACAGAAAACTTACCATTACTTGATTGAAGTTTTATAAATTTAACTTCCGTTGTTTGTGGCTTAATGTTATCTTTAAGTTTTAATGTTAATACAGCTATATTTTGATTTTCGTTTGTTCCTTCTTTCATTGTATATAATACAAATTTACCATATCTTTCACTATTTTTATCCTGATTTTGTTCAAAAATCCACTCATTTGTACCTTCAATTTTAACATCATCAAAAATAGATTCATCATATTTTAAATAACCAACTATGTTATTTATTCCGAAGCTCTCCCATATCAATATTTTTAGTATCCACTTTAATCTTAACTGTACTTCCAGCTAACACTTTTTGACGCTCTGGTGTAACAGATATATCAAAATTTAAATCATCATTACCTAACAGCATCTCAGATTGTCTTAAATTAAATTCTCTATTAATACTTTGGGCATTAAGACATAGCCCAAATATCACGACTATGCTTATAATTACATCAAAAATAATAATACTTCTCTTTTTCATATGATCTCCATCCTTTTGCAATTAATTATTTTTATCATTAAATTATTCTTTTTATTATTTTCTATATATTAAATATTTGCAACTTTTATAAGTAGATTTACTTTCATTAATTGACCTACGGATACTTAATCTTAATAACTTTTTTAATTTATATAACATTTTTATTACAAATTTCGATTTTCTTTTTGTCATTGGGTGTCATTGGGGACGGTTCTTTTTGACAATCTTAATGTCAACAGGGACGGAGCTTTTTGACAATTGGGATGTTTCCTTTGATAACCTTAATAAATCTATTAATTTCAAAGAATAAAAGTGGACATTTATAACATTTGCTCTGTTTAAAACGTTTTAAAGTTCGAGTCTTTGTTCGCACGTCTAAATTATGCAGTAATTTTGTGTGCAATGTTTTGGCGTAGCCTTTTTATATAATAGGAAATATCTATTCTTAATATAGCATATAGTTTCAGCATTACTCATAAGTAAAATTGTACTTATATATTGAACTTTCCTATTAATTGAGTAGAGGATAATTCTTAATGAATTTCTTCCCTCTCACACCACCGTA
>CAKPRA010000022.1 GCA_934180065.1 uncultured Clostridia bacterium
TGGTTAGCGATATATACCTCCAATACGGACTTGCACCGATTAGTTAAACGACATGCCTGTCGCACTATAAAAAAAGATGTAAAGCCTAAAGCCTTACACCTTAATATATTATAATATAATTTATTTTTTTACTTTGCTTTCAACATTTTGTTTTCCAAATAATTTTGAAAAATAGTTAACAAAATTATTAAATGTTCTTTTAAATAATTCTCCCCATGAAGGAGTTGTATAAACTGCTATTGGAGTATTCTCGTTTTCATTTTCTTTTTCAACTTGAATTTCTTCTTCAATTATATTTTGCTCTTCAATTTTAAATTCATAATTCATTCCATTATTATTATCCCACTCTCCGCAAGAATTTTTAAAACAAAAATTTAGCTTTGAATCTGGTTGGACATGAATATTAGCTTGATATCCAAGTTCAGTTTTTTCCATAACTATATCTTGTGCATTTGACCAATTATCACCAAAACCGTAATGAATTGTTACATTATCTGATCCATTTTGAAATAATTGACCTGCATAAGTTATTTTTATATCAGTATTTTCTACTATCTTATCTGTATTAAAAAAAATATTTTTTATTAATTCCATACCTATCTCTCCTTATTTTATCTTTTGTTACCAAAATTATATATTTAAATATTTTAATTTTCAAGTATTTTTTACATTTTTTTTATAAATTATGATTTATTACAATTGTAGAGTAGGATATGTGAATATATATATTAAAATAAGTAACGCGCAGTTTGGGAGCTTTTAGAAAACATCTTATAATCACCCAAGCTAAAACGAGGGTACTACCGATTTCACACTACTTTGTTTGGGCGACCAGCAAGTCACGCTTTTTTAATATATATATTCACATTTCCGGTCCAAAAAATATATATATTAAAATAAATAACGTGCAATTTGGGAGCTTTTAGAAAACATCTTATAATCACCCAAGCTAAAACGAGGGTACTACCGAAAACAAATTAAAACAAAAAACCTATTAACTATGCCTTTTCAAGCTTAATATTAACAAAAACCTCTTTATTATCTCTATTAATTTTTAAAACAACATTTTCCCCCACTTTTTTTGAATAAATATATTCTTTCAATTCCAAAACAGTATCCACTTTATTTGTATCAACATAATTAATTATATCACCAACTCTCAATCCGCTTTTCTCAGAATTAGAATCAGAAGTTATTTGAGATACAAAAACTCCATCATCTATTCTAATACCATTTCCAGAATCATCTAGACTATATTTATCACTGCACCAGATTTTTAAACTAGCTTCCTCAAACCTACCATCCTCCTCTAATTCCCTTATTATAGGCCTTATAACATTTACAGGAATTGCAAATCCCATTAAATCGGCATCTGTAATCTTGACTGTACTAATTCCTATCAAATTACCGTCACTATCAACCAGAGCACCTCCACTATTTCCATAATTAATCATTGCATCTGTCTGAATAAGATTATTAAAATAATAATTTTTACCTTGTTCCTCTATTTTTAAATTTCTATTCAATCCACTTACAATTCCTTTTCCAACACTTCTCTGAAAATTCATATTTATCGGATTCCCAATACTAAAAACCTCCTGACTAACCTTTATATTATCAGAATCCCCAATTTTAATGCATCCACTAAATTCTTTATCAACTTTTACAAAAGCTAAATCAAGATTTTCATCAGACCATACAACATAGCCTTTATAGCAATTATGATAATCAATAATCACAAAACATTCGCTATTTTTTTCTCCACAAACATGAGAATTAGTTACAATATATCCATCTTTAGAAACAATAATTCCACTTCCCCAAGATGATGTTTGACCTGTCACAATCAAATTATCTTTAGAAATTCCAACAACATATTTACTAGATATTTCAATATTATTTAGCTCCTCATTTATACCGGATTCTTCACTTTTCAACTTGTTTTCATATACAATTATCAACTCAAATAGGCAGACCAAAGCAATAACAATAATGATAAAATTTCTCATAATTTTTGATTTTTTATTTTTTTTAAAACTTTTAAAATAACTCATATTAACTCCCCAGACACTATTTTGCAAATTATAAAATATTAATAACTCATTTAATTTTGTAGAGTAGGATATGTGGATATATATATCCACATGTCCTACTTACTATAGAGAACAAAAGCAGAAATTAATAACATTTGCTTTGTTTAAAACATCTTAAAGTCCACTTTTTTATTTGCGTGACAAAACGTTTAAATATATATTATTATATTGTAAATATTAACTATATTTTTTCCTATTTTCTACTTTTTTATTTATATAATTGAAAAAACTTACATTTTGTGATACCTTATATATGAGAATAAATTTAAAGGAGATAAATATATGAAATACACAGAAAAAAAACCTTTCGGTTTTAAAAAAATTTTTTTTATTTTGTTAGTAATATTCTTTATCATATTATTAATATCAAATATAAAAAAATCACCAATAAAACTTTCAAATAATTCAAAAACTGAAGAGCCAACATCAGCACAAGAAACACAGCAAGATATTTCTATAAATATGGCAGTTATCGGTGATATCATGTGTCATAGTCCAAATTATAAGGCAGCTTATAATACTCAAACAAAAACTTATGACTTTTCACCTTTCTTCACACAAATAAAATCATATATTCAAAATGCAGATGTAGCAGTTGGCAATCTAGAAACAACGTTTGCAGGAGGAACAAAAGCATATAGCGGATATCCAACATTTAATTCACCAGTTCAATTGGCAAAAGATGTAAAAGATTTAGGCATTGATGTATTAACAACATCAAATAACCACAGTTTAGATACTGGTTATAATGGATTAATAAATACTATAGATGAATTAGATAAACTAGGAATATCACATACAGGAACATTTAAATCTCAAGAGGAAAAAGACACAATTTTAATAAAAGATGTAAATGGTGTAAAAATTGCATTTTTATCATATACTTATGGAACAAATGGTATCCCTGTTCCAAAAGGAAAAGAATATTGTATAAATTTAATTGATAAAGAATTAATAAAATCACATTTGGATAAAGCCAAAGCACAAAATCCTGATGTCATCTGTGTTAGTATGCATTGGGGAGTTGAATATAAAATAAAACAAAATTCAGAGCAAGAGCAATTAGCCGATTTTTTATTTGAAAATGGCGCTGATATAATTCTTGGAAGTCATCCACATGTATTAGAGCCTATGGAAAAAAGAACAGTAACTTTAGCTGATGGAACAAAAAAAGACGGATTTTTAATCTATTCATTAGGAAATTTTATGTCAGCACAAAAAGATAAATACACAAAAGATTCAATAATATTGAATCTAAAGCTTACAAAACATGCTAATGGAAAAGTATCTATTGACTCATATGACTATACTCCAATATATATGCAAGATAACGGAGCAAATGCCAAAAATAGATACCAAATTGTAGACCTAAATGCACGAATTAAAGAATACGAAAGCGGAAATTCAAATATTACCAAAGCTTGGTATAACACATATATAGCTGAATTGAAAAATATAACAAATATTCTGGGAGAGCCAGAAAATAAAACAAAATCAGAGGACGACAAATTAGCGTCCTCTTTTATTTTAGAATAGGAATTTTGTCGTTCATTTTTTGAGTTATCTATATATAAATCACATATCCTTAAATTATCCAATACGTTATAATCACATATCCTTAAATTTTATTTGTGGTATTTTACACGTATCCGTTTTTTTTAATACTTCACCAAACAAAAAACTGATAAAACAATCAATCTTTAACCTTGATATTTTATCAGTTTTATTTTGTTTAATATGTTTACTTTTATACTATTAATTTTCTATAACCAACAATCCATATGGAACCTCAAGCAATACATTATTATTGCTATCATATACCTTAACAACAATTCTGTATGTTCCAACCTCAGTACTTGTTGCTAATTTAAATATTGCTGTATTTTCGCCATTTGCTATGTCTATTGAAAATGCTCCTTTATTATGCTCTGTTATTCCATTTACTTGACTTAATTTATCTGTTACAATTTGGTATCCAGTTCCTTCTTTCTTTTGTAATTCAACTGTTGCGGTTAAGTCTGTAGTTATACCTTCGCAATTAAATGTTATTGTATTTTGATTACTTAACTCATTTTTTGTTATTTTTCTATTTGCCATATTTGTTATTTTCAATGATGGATTTGGTTGCTCTATTGTATTAAATTGTATTTGTTTTTCTGCAACTTTTTCTCCCATTAGTGGTGTTATTGCATTTGCTGTTGATGATACCCAAAGTTCAGCATTAAAGCTATATTCTGTTTTTTGCTTTGGTAGCATATTTGATAACAATTTAATAGATATTGTTCCTTCTTCATTTTGCACCTCTTTTAATGGAATTATAAATTGCCTATTTGTATTTAAATAATATGTTGTTCCATTTTGTGTTATATGTGTATCTAATGGAATATTTTCGGGTGCTTTTAATACAAGTGCAATTTTACGTCCTATATATTTTGAATCTACTAGTGTATCATTTTCACTAGTGCTATTCTCTTCATTTGTAATTGCTCCATCTTCTTCATTTGCGTTAATATTTGTGTTTTCCTCATCTTTATTTGCTATGCTTGCAACTACATTTGGAACTGTTGTTACATACTTTATTGTTAATTCTTCATTAATATTTACACTATCTTTATCTGATGTAATTTCAAATGTTCTTTTTTGTACTACATTAAATTCCAAATTCTTAGAATTAAAGTTTTCAACATTATCTCCTGTAAATACCATTTTTACTGAATATGTACCTATTTCTAAATCCTGCTTACAATCAGAAAAATCTACTATTGCTAAAAACCTTTCTTCTATTGGATCTTGTGTTGTTTTATATTCATAATTCTTTGTATTTGTTGTTCCCATTGATATTAAGTCTGTTAACACAATGCTATCTTCTGATTCATTAAATTTATAATACCAATATTGTGGATTTGTTTGGTCTGTTATATTCATAAATACCACACTTGTTCCAATTGGCATATTATTTGAAAACTGTATCAACTGCTTATTATATATTGATGGTATATAATTAATTACAAACTGTGATGTAAAACTTGCATTTTGTGTTATATTAATTTTTGATGTTACATCATCAAAAGCAATATAGCTCTTACCTCCTACTATGGCAGATTTTGGATCTGTTGCTTGTGTTATTTCTCTATTTATATTTATCTTTTGCTTAATTGTAACTCCATTATCACTTTTAAATGTAACTACAATATATCTTGCAACTGTATTATCACTTATTGAATTTGCATTATATATTTTATATGTAAATTTCAGTACATTTTCTTTATCCAGCTCTCCTAACTGAACTGATGCTGTGTTTGATGATTCTAATATATCATTTTCCTCACCATTATTCATTTTTACGCTAACTCCAAATGTTTCATTTGCCTCAATTCCAGGCATATTAACATTTTGAATTATATAATTTCTTTCTTTTAATGTTACATTATATGTTTCAACTCCAGCTATTGAAAATGTTTGCTTATTTTTGAAAATTGGAATATCTTCTTCCAATGTTGTATAATTATTAACATTTCCCTCACCTTTTGGTGTCATATCTTTTGCTGCTGTTAATGTTATATCTGGTAAATTCATACTATATGTTAAATTTACTGAAACCCCGTCAGTCGCATTATTTCCACTACTAACTATACTTCCATTTACATATTTATAATAAAACGCACTATGCCATTTATCTATGAATCCTGCCTCTTGCTCATAATTTTCTCCACCATATTTTAAATCTACACTGATTCTTGTTTTATTTCCATTTTCAATTACTCCATTTGTTGGCGTTATTTTTATCATTGTAACATCTTCCCATTTTAATGACTCATTTGAATTAATTTCTTCTTTTGTATACCAATTATCAAAAGTTTTTGCACTTTCATAATTTAGCCCTATTTGGAAAGCATATTCCATTGTATAAATATCGTTACCACTTACTGTAGCAACAGATTGCAAATTAAAGTTGAAATAGCTATTTATATCTCCATCTATTATAAAATTGTCAACACTGCTTGTCTTTTTTGGAATTGGTATATATCCAACAAATTCTTCTGCTCTACCTCCGTTATTACAGTTAATGTCTAAGTTATATGTTATTTTATCTGTTTTTGCTAATATTGGTAGTGCTGTATTTTCTTGGGTAATTGAATTATTGCTTGTTCTGGTTATATTGTCACTAATGTTAAGCTCAGCAGGCTTTGCTGTTATTTGGATGCTTGTTGTATCTGTGCTTCTTATTCTTCCTATGTAATCTGTTGTAGAGCCATTTTCGTTTAAATCATATGTATCTCTTTGTTTTGACCAATCCCACGCACCACCTGCGCCATTATTTTGTTTATATCCGGCAGCATATATCATATCCTTTGGATATAAAGTAATATTATTTAATGTGCTTGATGTGTTTAATTGAAATGAATAGTAAATATTTGAACCGTTATTGATTGCACCTTTACTTTCGCTTGCATAACCAATATAAAAATCATCACACAATTTTATTATCCACAACTTCTTACCATTTTCTATATCTCTATTTGTAAGTTCAAAGCTATTTACCTCTTTTCCTGTACCACTTTTAAGTATTATCGAATTTTCATTTATATCTATTCCATTTGGTAAAATTACCCCAATACGAATTCCTTTTAGCCACGTAGAATTTCCATATGGATAATTTGCAACTGTAATATTTCCACTCACAATAAAACTTTCTCCTGCTTCAAGTACATTTTTATTACTGGTTGCACTAACTCCATATGTAGTATTATTTGTATTTTGAAGTATTGTATACGATGTTGCAGAAATTTCACTAATTCCAGATTCTTCTGGAGATATAATTGTAATATCATTCTTTATATTTATTAGCTCACTAGTATTTACATATCCAAAAAAGTTACCAGCACCGTAAAAACTATTCGCACCAGAGGTAGCATATAGTAATGCACCACTTTTAACAGTTTTTAATTTATATTTAATTGATTTAAAGTAATATTTTCTATGACTTTCATTCAATACACTTCTAGTTAATGTTATATATAAATTATTAAGCGTACTTTTATTATAATTTGGATTTTTTATGCTATATTTCCAAAAAACACTTGCTCCATCTGTTGAAGCATTTATTATATTTCCATTATTATCAAAATAAACATTATTTCCATCATCATCAACTAATGTATATTCAACTTCTATATATTGTTGTAATGTATCTGCAAACATATTTATTGTTGTAACTTTTATTTTATTTGTATTTTTAACATCAAATTCATATAAAATTTCTTTTTCTGTACTATCTGCAGTCCCTCTGTTACTTATACGATAATGACCTAATAATGATATAACATCTTCTGGTCTATTATTTATTGATGCATTTATGTTACTTGCAACAACTGTTGTATTTTCTTTTTCTTCTTTTTCATACGTGATTGTACTTATTGACATTTTTGATAAACTATAGCTTTTTCCGCTTTTTCCACTTACATTTAATGATAAACTTCCATTATTAAAAACCAAAGTATTTTCTTCTAATTTTAATAATTCATCACTAAGTCCTTCATAACTCATAATAAAAAGGTTCTTATCATTAATAAAATATACATTTTTAAAGTTTATTTTTATTAATCCTTCACTTATATTGTCTGTATTTATTTCATAAGATTCACTTTTTATATTGCTAAATATAAATTTATCGAAATCTGGTAATAAATAATAAACGTTTTTATTATTATCTGTATATTTCGGACATTGTAAATTTATTGATAATTCCTTATAATATAAATACATTCGGTTTTGTGTACTTTCAATTAACCCCACTCTCATATCTACTTTTTCATCTTTTTTTAAGGTTACTCCTGAACCTATAAATTGGGTTTCACTACTTTTCTTTAACTGTATTAAATTATAGTATCCTATTGTTCCTTTTGCAGTTATTTTATTTACTAAATATTCACTCACCTTTGTACTAACATCATTGGAATCAATTTTATTGAAAGTAACTTTTATTGGACAAACTCCCTCTTCTGTTATTGGAGAGCCGTTTCTTTTATCCCACAAAGTTTTATCATATCTAACCTCAAGCTGTATTGTTCCACTTGTTCCTTTTTCTTTCATTTTATATTTAGCTGTTCCACTGTATTTTTGCACTGGATAGCTATAATTTTGGTTTATTACTATATCTTCATTTTTTGTAAATTCTGGTGTTTGAAATCCACTTTGTGTTGCTAACTCAGTTCCTACTATATACATTTCTTCTGGTAGCTCTACTACTACTTCATATATATTTCCGTCATCTGGAACATTTGTATCTATTTGAAGATATTTGCTTGTATCATATTGCCAACCTTCAATTGTAACTCCTTCTTCTGTTAATGTTGTTCCCGTTCCTGCTGAATAACTATCTGTATCATATAATGTTGCAGTCATTGTTGGCGATACAACCGAATACTCGCTTCCTTCTGCTCCTTCTGCAAACGATGATGAAAAATATATTGATAAAAATACATTTAGAGCAATTACTAATATTGAAGATATTATCATAAAATTACTTACTTTACTTTTCCCACTTTTTAGAAAAAGTTGACTAAATAGAGCTCTCTCTCTCTCTCTCTCTCTCTCTCTCTCTCTCTCTCTCTCTACAGCCGTAAGGTTTTGCAGGTTTCATGTTTTACCTTCTTTCTTGATTATTTTTATATCTCTTATATTTTTTTTACTAAAATATCATTATTTGAAAATATCTGTGATGGATTCTGTTTAAAAAATTGAAATGTATATTCTGAATTTGCTTTAAAATTTATAGTAGTATTTGAACTTTCAAAACCACTATTTATATTTGAAAAATTCATATCTGTACTATCTGGAGATATTCCTTCTGGCCAGCTAATACAAATGTTCCCAGAATAATCTTTTGTCATAACTGTAACTTTTAGAATAGGGCTATCTTTAGAGTCACTTACACTATATGTAACTGTATCGTCATTTCCCAATAATGTAAAATTTGCTTGTAATGTTTTTGAATATGGTGATTCTGCTTTAGCAATTATTTTATAATTTCCTTCTTTTAAATTATTAAAACTAATTACTTTGGATTCGATATTTACATTGGATAAAATACCAGTTACTGAATTTACTATATTACCATCTTTATCAGTTACCTCAGTATCATCAAAATTTTTAAGCTTTACTATATAACTTGTCTGCACCTCGGAATATCGTAATTCATCTATATTATTTTTTAATACAAATGAAATTTTATCTATTCCCTCTTGGTATGTATATGATGGTATATCTGTACTATCACTCAACAAATCACTTTCAAAGTAAAAATTCTTAGCCTGATAAATAGATGCATCACTTTTATTTTCAATAGAATATTTTGAATAAATCTTTCTAATAAAAATGATAGAGCATATTAAAATTAAAAATATAATAATATACAAACAACTCATTTTCCATTTGCCTGAACAAGCATGTTTACAAACTTTATTATTCATTTTAATAAACTCCTTTCATCTATTTTTATCATTATTTAATCTGGTTGAACCTGAGTAGAAATTATATGTATTCTTAAATAATCAATTTCAAATGCTAAATTACTATCATTTGATTCTTTTGGCCAATCTATTTTTAAATAAACCATTTGTTCCTGCTCTATTCCAGATAAAAGTAAAAAATCATCATCAGAAAAAGCTCCTGTTTCATCTTTAATTATTCCTTGAGTACACTCTTTATCCTTGTAAAGTGAAACACTTATTGGAATATTTTGTTTTTCTGTACTTTCCACTAATATTTTATATTTTTGACTAACATCACATATTTTATCTCCATCTTTATTAGTTAATTTTATTGGATAAATAATAGGAGCACACCCTGGGTATCCAGATATATCCCCATCAATATCTAAATAAACATCATTTGCCATTACAGCAATTTTAGCACCGGTTTCTTTACTGTCATTAAATGCATACTTGGCAAAAATAAAACTTGTTATAATTAAAAATATCAGGATAATAATCAAATATATTATTTTATAATTAAATTTCTTCTCTTTCTTTCTCATAATGTCCCCTATAAAATATAATATCTCTTTATATATAATAAATAAATTTATATATTTCAAATTTATATTTTACATTTTTACTGACAAAATACTACGGAAATCGAAATTATTAGACATTTTATAAAAATATTAAATTTATATTACATATTTAATTTTTTATTGCACAAATGTACTTTTATTATTTTCCCTAGTCAAATATCACTTTTTATAAATAATTATTAATTTGGTGTATCCTTTTTTATATAATAAGAAATATCTGGTTTTAATATATAAGTATAGTATTACTTATAAGTAATACTATACTTATATATTAAATTTTTCTATTATATAAAAAAACATTGAACTTATTTAATATGTTAAAAATAAGTCCAATGTTTTTCATAGAAACTTGAGTTTATTGTAATTTATAATTTTTCAATTTCTTCTTTTGTAAGTCCTGTAACTTCAATTATAAGGCTAATATCCATATTTTTTTCTAACATTTTTCTTGCTACATCGGCTCTACCTTCTTCTCTACCTTGGTTTCTTGCTGCTGTCATTGCAAACTTTCTATCAATTTCGGCTGTTTCTCTTAAATATGCAATTCTTCTTTCTGCTTCATCTCCACTTAAGTATTCTAGCTCTTCCTCGGCTTTCTTTACTTTTTCATTCTCTATCATTTTTAGTTCCTCCATATTTTCAAAACTAATAAATGTTAGCCATTCTTCTAATTTATTGGATATTCTCTTACATTTCTGCTTAAACTTTGGTAATTGAAGGTAATGCATTTCTATTTTATCTGTAAATATTTGATTTTCATAATCTCTTCTTAATCTTACTATTTCATGAAATGGTCCTTCATCATTAAACACATTAAAGTTTGATATCCATATTCCTATTGATTTTGGTATTTCTATGTAATCTTGCCCATTTTCTAGGCTTTGATGATATTCTCTTGTTGTATTTTCTTTTGACCAAAAATCCTTTTAAATACATAATCGTTCGTTGGCTTTAATAACTCCATTTATCACTTCCATTCTAACATATTGGTTTTATTTGTTCAATTATTTTGAAAATTTTGTGTATGAATTTACACTTTCGAATTTAAATTTTTTGAATAAAATTTTATAAAATATTTATATCTTTTTTCAAACTTCTATGATTTCTTATTTAATCATAATTTATTGCATATTGCAAGAAATTTCGTGCTACTTTTTTCGACGTTCTTTTTTATAGTGCTTAATAAATTTATATGAAGTTAACTAAATGAAGAAGCACTTTTTTATGTACTCCTTCATAAAAAAATTTATTCTTTTGTTACAATTGCTTCAATTTTTGCATATATCTCTGGAAATTTTTTCTTTAGATTCATTATTTTTAAATCTGTTCCTGTCCATGCGTGCATTGATGTGCCTATGTTTATTAGTTCATTTTTTTGATTATATACTGAATATTTGAATTTTATTCTTACCGGCGAATAATTTTCGATTTCTGTTTTAATTGTTAGTTCATCTTCGTAAAATGCTGATTTATAGTACTTACTTGTAAGCTCTGCTACTGGCATCATTATTCCATTTTTTTCCGCCTCGGAATATGGTATTATGTATTTTTTAGCAAATTCTGTACGAGCTACTTCGTACCAAACTGCATATACTGAATGATGTGCTACTCCCATCTGATCTGTTTCTGCATATCTTACAGTTATTTTTGTTTCAAAATCTTTCATTATTTCTGACCTTCTTTCATATTTTTTTATAGTATATTACATAGTAATATTCTAATTCAATATTTATATTAAAATTATTTTTTAATTATATAAATTAATAATAATATTATTTTTATAGCATATATTTATTATAAATAGAATTATTTTATATTGGTTGTTTGACTTTTATGTAAATCTGTGATATTATATTATCATTATAATTTTTATGAAAGAGGTGCAAGTTCATGTATAAGTTTCATCGTTCACGGCGCCAAATTCAGCCATCAATGTCTATAAAGCAAATGATACTTTCAGTAAGTGATGGTAAACCTTCCACAATTATATTCTTACTTCATTTGCAAAAACAGATGGACGGATTTGATTTTGTCACAATATTGTCAAAGTTTGATAGTATTGGAATTACTGGTTCAAATATAACAAGACTGTATCATGAGTATTGCCATAGTAATATGGTAACTTATAGAAAGGTCATTTTTGACTTTAATGATACTGGAACATTAATCTTCGTTCTGAAATATCTTGGCATAATTCGTACCTAAAACAATTATACTAACAAAAAAAGGGGTCATTGCTATGACTCCTTTTTTATAATTATGTTATGCATTTTCTTCTACTGGATAAACACTTACTTTTTTCTTGTCTTTTCCTAATCTTTCAAATTTTACTTTTCCAGTTACTTTTGCATATAATGTATCATCACTACCGATTCCAACATTTGTTCCTGGATGTATTTTTGTTCCTCTTTGTCTAACTAATATATTTCCTGCTGGAACTATTTGTCCATCAGCTCTTTTTAAACCAAGGCGCTTAGACTCACTGTCTCTTCCGTTTTTAGTACTACCACCTGCTTTATGATGTGCCATTATTTTTCACCTTCCTTTATACTGATTTTATTTTATAGCATTATGCCATTTTTATACTTTTTATTTCAACCTTTGTATATGGTTGTCTATGTCCTTGTGTTCTTCTGTAGTTTTTCTTTGCTTTATATTTATAAACTAAAACTTTTTTAGCTTTACCATTAGCAACTACTGTTCCTTCTACAGATACACCATTTACATAAGGTGCTCCAACTTCTACTTTTTTATCATCAGATACTAATACAACTTTATCAAATTTAACTGTATTTCCTGCTTCTGAATCTAATTTTTCGAAAAATACAACATCACCTTCTGCAACTTTATATTGTTTTCCACATGTTTCAATTACTGCGTACATTTAAGTACACCTCCTCTTTTTTGTATACTCGCTAAGCATAAAATACTAGGTAGTCAAATTTAATTGACCTTTATGTACCCGACCCAGGCGGCTTACAGTTGTTTATTTTATCATGATTTACAATATTTGTCAATCCTAAATAAAATATAATTTTTCCATTATTCATAATCATCTGTAGGATTTTCTATTGAAATAAATAATATGACAACATTTTTTGATTATTATTCCTGTAATTATAACTAATAGATTTCCAAATAAAACTCCTAGTGTATCAATACATACATCCCTTATTTCACTACTTCTCCCGCTTACAAACTTCTGATGAAACTCATCTGATGCAGCATATAATAAACCAAATAAAAGACATATTAATAATTTTGTTTTAGTATTAATTTTAAAAGTATTTGCCTCACTCATTAATAGTATTCCCAATAAAGTATATATAGAAAAATGAGCAGTTTTTCGAACAATAAAAGTAACATTATTAGCTATATTTTCTTTTTCCATTTTTGTATTTTTTTTCGAAATATCAGTTACAATTTTATTTACAATTACATTACTTGTTTTACTTGACTTTTCTGCATTCTGCGCTGAAAAATTAAAAATTATAATACAATTTATAATAATCAATATCGCATAAATAATTCTTTTAAACTGTATATTCATTTTTGCCTCCTCTTTAATAATTTTATAATTTATATATTATCATATAGACATTTTTTCTTCAAGAGCCCAATCAAATTTAAAAAGCCATTATGTTTTAAATCATAATAGCTTTTTTTATTATATATTACATTCTTCGTTTAAGCTTTTGTTTCTAATGTTTTCTTTGCCTCTTTTATATCTTCACTTTTACTTGCTTCAGCTTTCTTTCTTGATGTCGTTTTTGTTTCTTTAGCATCTTCATTTTTTACTGTTTCAGTTTTCTTTCTTGAAGTTGTCTTCTTTTCTTTTTTCTCATCTTCACTTTTACTTGTTTCAGTCTTTTTCTTTGAAGTTGTCTTTGTTTCTTTCACCTCTTCTTTTTTAGCTGTTTCAGCTTTTTTCCTTGAAGTTGTTTTCTTCTCTTTTTTCTCATCTTCACTTTTACTTGTTACAGTCTTTTTCCTTGAAGTTGTTTTCTTCTCTTTCTTCTCATCTTCGCCTTTACTTGCTGCGGCTTTCTTTCTTGAAGATGTTTTTGTTTCTTTCACCTCTTCTTTTTTAGCTGATTCCACTTTTTTTCTTGAAGTTGTCTTCTCCTCTTTTTTCTCATCATTAACATCATTTTTAGATTTTTCATCGCTCTTTTTTAAAATTTCCAAAATTGCAGTTAAATCACTTATATCAGGTTCAAATAATTTTGTGCTTTTTTCTTGACTATATATAGAATTATTATACTCATTAACATTTTTCAAATATCTTGCATATATTTCAGCAGAAAGCTCTATATTTCTTTCTGAAATTTCCTCAACAGCTTTTATATAAATTTCGTTTTCTTGATATATTTTAAATTCGTTTTCAATTTCGTTTTCTATTTCTTTATTTTGTAATTTAAAACTATCAATTTCCTCATTACATATATCTACTTCATTATTTTTTTGTTTTAATTCTTTATGTAATTTTCTTAATTCTAATGAAATTTGCGCATAATATTTAAAATTCAATATTGAAGTATTAATTTTTATCTCGTTTTTTTCTTCTATTTGTTCATTCAATATTTTTATTTGTTCTTCTAATTGATCAACATTTTTCTTGCACTCATCTATTTTATCCAAATTTTCTTTTACAATAGTAGCTATTGATTCATCAGCTTTTTTAGCTTTTACTAATTCTTCCAAATTTTTATTATATCCAAATTTATCAAACATTTACACAAAACTCCTTTTTACGAACTTATGTAAATAATTATATCACTAATTATGTAAATTGTCTACTTTTTTCGACACTTTTTTACCGCTGTTTCGTTGTCGCCTTTATCTTTTGCTTAATTTTCTCTATGCTAATTCTTGGAAAAGCGCTTATTAATCTCCTATATAATGCTGATTTACCTATAAGTATTTCTTTAACCTTTTTAGTAATTTCTTCAGTATTGTCATTTATTTTTTTATTTACTTCTTTAACAGTTGTTCTCAATCCATATATAATTGTTAAAGAAATTATAAAATCAATAATAAATATTCCTCCTAAAATTATAAGTAATACTTTAGATAGATTTTCAGGAATATGCTCAAGTATATTTAGAAAAAAAGGATTTGCAATATATATAATAACACAACTCAATATTCCAAAAGGAATTATATTTTCCAAACAAACTCTCCCATTAATATTAAATTTTCTTTTACTATAATCCCACCAGCGGGCTTTAAAAATTTTTTCCATAAGAAAACTTGTTAAATATTCTAAAACACCACACAAAACTAAAGCAATACAAAATAAGGCAACAGGATATTCACTATATTTACTCAAAAATATAGTAATTAAAATACCACCACAACCATATATTGGGCAATATGGACCTATTAAAAAACCTCTATTTACAAATTTCTTTTCTCTTATTAAATTGTTAATTATTTCCATAGTCCATCCTAATATTGAATATATAAAAAATAGAAAACAATAATTTTTAATATCCATTAAGCTATTTTCTCTCCTTTTGCATTTGGTTTAGTATCTTCATATTAGAATTTGTTATTTCAAAAGCTCAGATTTAAAGCTTTTTCCCATTAATATTGGCAAATTAAATAGGTCTAATATTGTTGCTGATATATCTGCATATGTTGCTCTAATTCCTAAATTAACATTCTCTTTAATTTGTTTACCATAAACTAAAATTGGAATATATTCTCTTGAATGATCTGTACTTGGTGTTGTTGGATCATTACCATGATCAGCAGTTATTATAAGCATATCATCATCTTTCATATTTGACATTATTTCTGGTAATTTTTTGTCAAAATACTCAAGAGCATCACTATATCCTTTAACATTATTTCTATGTCCATATAACATATCAAAATCAACTAAATTTGTAAATATTAATCCTTTTGAATCTTTTTTTAGATATTTAATTGTTTGCTCTATACCATCTGAATTTCCGTTTGTATGAATTGCAGTAGTAATTCCTCTTCCAGAAAATAAATCCTCTATTTTTCCAATTGCAATAACTTCAGCATCTTTATTTTCCTTTGTAATAACATCTAACATTGTCGTTCCAAAAGTGTTTGATTCAAAATCTTTTCTATTATATGTTCTTACAAAATTCTCAGCATTATCACCAATAAAAGGTCTTGCTATTACTGTTCCAACATTATATTTTGGATTATCAAGAATCTCTCGCGCAATTTTACACATCTCATATAATTTAGGAACAGAAATTATATCTTCATGAGCCTCGATTTGAAAAACACTATCTGCAGAAGTATATATAATTGGAAATCCTGTTTTCATATGCTCTTCACCAAAACGTTTTAAAATTTCTGTACCAGAGCCAACTTCATTACATAAAATATTTCCACAGCCTGTTTTTTCTATAAATTCATCTATTAGCTCTTTTGGAAAAGCATTTGGATATGTCTTAAAACCTGGATGTTTTGCATACCCACTTATCTCCCAATGTCCAACAGGACTATTTTTACCATCACATGTTTCAATTGCCTTTCCATATGCGCCTATAGCTTTAGGCTCTTTATCAGAAATATCAATTCCATCTATATTGTACAGTCCCAATTTCTTCATATTTGGTAAATTAGGATGTGTTTGATTATAAATGTTTACTAAAGTATTACTTCCCTCATCACCATATTTTTTAGCATCTGGAGCTTCACCAGCTCCAAAACCATCTAAAACAATTATTATAGCTCTATTAATCATAAAATTTCTCCTTTGTAAATATTATTTTTCAAAAATAAAATTATCTATTTCATATTTAACTTTATTTTTAAAATCATCAACAGACATAGCTCCTATATCTCCATCTTTATGAGATCTTACACCCACTGCATTTTCTTCCATTTCTTTATTTCCAATTATCAACATATATGGAACCTTTTCAAGTTGTGCCTCACGAATCTTATATCCTATTTTCTCATTTCTGTCATCTAGACGAACTCTAACTCCAAGTTTTCTCAATTCATCTTGTACCTTTTTTGCATATTCAACATGAGCATCTGAAATAGGTAATATCTTCACTTGAACAGGTGCAAGCCATGTTGGAAGTACACCCTTCGTTTCTTCCAATAAGAAAGCCATAAATCTATCTGAAGTACCTAAAATTGCTCTATGAATTACAACAGGTCTATGATTTTGGCCATCTTCACCAACATATGTTAAATCAAATCTCTCAGGTAATGCAAAATCTAATTGACATGTAGAAACTGTTACATCATGTCCTAAAGCTGATTTTATTTGTACATCAAGTTTTGGACCATAAAAAGCTGCCTCTCCCTCAGCCTCATAAAAATCAACATTCATTTCAGTTAATATCTCACGTAATTGAGATTCTGCTGTTTCCCACATTTCATCATTATCAATGTATTTCACTTTATCATTTTTATCTCTTAAAGATAATCTAAATTTATAATTTTTAAAACCAAAATCTTTATAAACTGATAATATTAATTTAACAACTTGTCCAAATTCATCTTTTATTTGGTCAGGTCTTACAAATAAATGTGCATCATTTTGACACATTTGTCTAACACGCTCTAAACCACAAACAGCACCACTATTTTCCCATCTAAAATCATGTGCTAATTCACCTATTTTTATTGGTAAATCTTTGTATGAACGAAGTTCACTTTTATATATTAGCATATGATGTGGACAATTCATAGGTCTTAAAACAAGCTCTTCATTATCCATTTTCATAACAGGAAACATATCATCTTTATAATGATCCCAATGTCCACTAATTTTATATAGCTCAGTATTTGCTAAAGATGGTGTATATACATGCCAATATCCTAAAGCAAGCTCTTTATCTTGAATATATCTTTCAAGAGTTCTTCTAATAGTAGCTCCATTTGGTAAATAAATTGGAAGACCAGCACCTACTAATTTATGAGTCATAAACAATTTCAAATCTTTACCAATCTTTCTGTGATCACGCTCTTTAGCTTCTTCTTGTAATTTTATAAACTCTTCCAATTGGCTTGCTTTTGGGAAAGAAATAGCATAAATTCTTTGAAGCATTTTATTTTTTTCACTACCTCTCCAATAAGCACCTGAATTTGAAAGTAATTTAATAGATTTAACTTTACCAGTACTCATTAAGTGAGGACCTGCACATAAGTCAGTAAATTCACCTTGTTTATAAAATGAAATTTCTTCACCTTCAGGTAAATCATTAATTAGCTCTATTTTATAAGGTTGATCTGCCATTAATTTTAAAGCTTCATCTTTTGGTAAAGAAAATCTTTCAATTGGCAAATCTTCTTTAATAATTTTTTTCATTTCAGCTTCAATTTTTTCTTTATCAGCATCATTAAAAGTTTCTATCGTATCAAAATCATAGTAAAAACCTTCATCAATTGAAGGACCAATAGCAAATTTGGTATCTGGAAATAATCTCTTAACTGCTTGTGCCATTATATGTGAAGTTGTATGCCAATAAGCCTTTTTGCCATCTAAATCTGAATCAAAAGTTAATATTTCTAATTTAGAATCTTCATTTAATTCAAATCTTAAATCAACAACCTTTCCATTAACTCTTCCAGCTGTAGCAACTCTAGCTAAACCTTCACTAATTTTTTTAGCAACATCTATAACACTGCTGCCTTGCTCCACTTCTAAAAGAGAGCCATCTTTCAATTCAACTTTAACCATAAAAACTCCTCCTTATATTATAAAAGCACTCCTAAAGGCACTAATTACCTTTAGGAGTGCTATATTAACACGGTTCCATCCTATTTTTAACTTTATTTATACTTTTAACGCAAGCTACACGACCAAACTATTTGGCAACAATGAGGTAGTTTTTCAAATATATTTTTAAGATTAGCTTTCAGCACATTACTAATCATCTCTTTTAAAAAGTGATATTTTACTTTTTCTCATTTATGTTTTTATGCATTTATTATACTATATTTTTTTTCAAAGTCAATACAAAAATTAAATATGTTACTATTCATAGCTAAATATCAATTTAATTTAGTAGAGTAGGAAATGTGAATATATATATTAAAAAAAGTGACGCGCAGCTTGGGAGCTTTTAGATAATATCTTAATACCACAAAACTAAAACGAGGGCACTACAATCCTCACACAACTTTGCACGGGCGACCAGCAAGTCACGCATTTTTAATATATATATTCACATTTCCGGCTCATAAAAAAACATAATATTAATCTAAATATCTTTTTTCACATTAACAGTATGAACTCTTGAAGTTGATCTATCTATAATATAATTTATATAATACTCATATTCATTATTTTCCATATTTTTAAATACCTCAGTTAATGAAACTGCAATTTTCTCTCCATTATCAGCATTAAAAACTCCATAAAAAGACTTTTCTTTATTATATAAAAATACTACCCCAGTTACACCATTTTTCATATTTGGAATCATCACAACACTATCACCACTTTGATTTAGACTACATCCTATATCAGCATATTGTGGTTCAATTAATTTTAAGCCATTTACATTATATAATCCCCATAACCCATTAATCTTAACAGGAATATATTTTTCATTTAAAATATATTTGCTTGTTATATCAGAGTATTTTTCTTCATTTATTCCAATATCCTCAAAATTTGGTTGTAATATTATATTTCCAGTATTATTTATAATTCCATATTTTCCGTTTTCTTTTACCAAAAAATAATCAAAGTTATTTGTAATTTCCTTTATTTCAGAATATTGTGAAGTTATATTTTTTGTAACTTCTTGATTATTTAAATCCAAATATAACAAACATTTCTTATTATCATTTTGTGTTACAGCAGATATAACTTTAGTACCTTCATTAAAATCCAGATTTGTATATTTACAACTAACAACATATGAATCAAATTTATCCGAATTTGTATAACTACCAATTCCTAAATTTCCATTCTCATCTTGCAAAATAACCATTCCATATTTTAATAGTCTTTTATTTTTATAACTATAATTTTTTGAGCTCAACACATTTGATCTTTTATCCTTTGCCAAATTCTCTAAATAATCTAATTTATATATATTTAAAGTATTATTTTTTTGATTATATGAAACAGAAACATCAAATCCAAGCTCAATTCCTTCCAAACTTGTGTATAATTCATCATTTTGATATAAAACACTATTTGCTATTGTAAAATATTCAAAATCAACCTTTGTCATATTTTCAATTTCTTCAAACTCACTATTACTTGTAGAGCTTTTATTACTTTTAGATTCATCTGAATTTTCTTCAACAATTGCTTTGTATATTTTATCAGATCCAGCAACATAAGAAGTATAAATATTATCTAACTTCACTTGACACTTAGTTTTATCCTCACCTTTTTTCTTATATTCACTATTATAAAATTGACAATTTAAAATAGTTGATAATTTTCTTACAGAAACATATACATTTCCATTATCTACTATTACCTTTCCCTTATCATCTTTTAATAATAATTCATCACCAATATCTGCTAAATAATTACCATCTAAATTACATTTAAACTTTTTATTATTTATAATGCCCCTATAAACCAATAAAACAATACATATTACAACTAAAATTATCAAAAGTCTTATTATTACTTTAAAAATTTTTCTTTTTTTCTCTTGTTCTTGATACCATTCTTTTTCGTCTATTAAAGTCATCTTCAACATCCTTTCTAAGAAAAATTTTTTCCTTATTATTCCTCATAACCATATTTACTGTAAAACTCATTTCTGAAATTAATTAAATTATCATTTTCAATTTCTAATCTTACTCTTTCCATTAATTTTGAAAGAAAATACAAATTATGAATAGATAATAATCTAATCCCTAATATTTCCTTTGTCTTAACCAAATGTCTTAAATATGCTCTTGTATAGTTTTTACAAGTATAACAATCACATTCGGAATCTAATGGACTCCAATCTCTTTCATATGTAGCATTTCTAATAACAACTTTTCCATTCCATGTCATTGCTGTTCCATTTCTTGCAATTCTTGTTGGAAGTACGCAATCACACATATCAATACCAGCAAGTGCAGCTTCAATTAAATAATCTGGAGTTCCAACTCCCATTAGATATCTTGGTTTATTTGCTGGCATCTTTGGAGCAGTATATCTCAAAATATCCAAAAATTCTTTTTTAGGCTCTCCAACACTTATTCCACCAATAGCATATCCTGGTAAATCAAGAGCAACAAGATCTTCCAGACTTTTATCTCTTAAATCTTTGTAAAATCCTCCCTGAATTATTCCAAACAAACCTTGTTTATCAGTGTTTTTATGAGCTGCCTTACAACGTTTTGCCCATCTTGTTGTTCTTTCCATTGATTGTTTTGTATATTCATAAGTTGCAGGATATTCAACACATTCATCAAAAGCCATTATTATATCTGCTCCCAAATCCTCTTCTGTTTCCATTACACTTTCTGGAGAAAAGAAATGCTTACTACCATCTAAATGAGATTTAAATTCCACTCCCTCTTCAGAAATAGTTCTTAAATCACCTAAACTAAAAACTTGAAAACCTCCACTATCTGTTAAAATAGCCCTGTCCCAATTCATAAATTTATGTAATCCACCAGCTTCTTTTACAAGCTTACTTCCTGGTCTTAAATATAAATGATATGTATTTGACAAAATGATTTTTGCATCAATCATATCTTTCAATTCATCTGGAGTCATAGACTTAACGGTTGCTTGAGTACCAACCGGCATAAAAACCGGTGTCTGAATATCTCCATGAGGTGTATGAATTACACCTCTTCTTGCTCCTGAATTCTTATCAACATGTAATAATTCGTATTTTATTGCTTGATTCATTATTCTGCCCTCTTTTCTTTATTCTATAAACATTGCATCTCCAAAACTGAAAAATCTATATTTCTCTTCAACAGCTTTTTTATAACTATCCAATATAAAATCTCTGCCTGCCAATGCTGAAACTAACATCACTAAAGTAGATTCTGGTAAATGAAAATTTGTAATCAATCCATCAATACATTTAAACTTATATCCTGGATATATATAAATATTTGTATCACCTTCTATTTCTTTTACCATTCCATTATCATCTGCTACAGATTCCAAAACCCTACAAGATGTTGTTCCTACAGCTATAATTCTTCCACCATTTTTACGTGTATTATTTATTTTTTCAGCATCTTCTGCCTTTATATAATAATGCTCTGTATGCATATCATGGTCTTCAATATTTTCCTCTTTCACAGGTCTAAAAGTACCAATTCCAACATGAAGAGTTACATTCGCAATTTCTACACCTTTTGCTTTTATTTGATTTAATAAATCTTCTGTAAAGTGTAGCCCAGCTGTTGGCGCAGCTGCAGAGCCTTCATATTTAGCATATACAGTTTGATACATTTCTTTTTTCTCTAATTTTTCTTTGATATATGGAGGTAATGGCATAAGACCAATCTGATCAAGTATTTCATTGAATATTCCATCATATTCAAATTTTACTTTTCTATTTCCACCCTCCATTTTATCAATAATTTCTGCCTTTAAAATACCATCTCCAAAATCAACTCTAGCACCAGGCATTAACTTTTTACCAGGTCTTACCATAACTTCCCAAGTATCTCCTTCAATTCTATTTAAAAGCAAAAATTCAACATTAGCACCAGTCTTCTCTTTTACACCATATAATCTAGCTGGTATTACTTTAGTATTATTTCTAACCAAGCAATCACCAGGTTTCAAATAATCTATTATATCTTTAAAAATTTTATGTTCAATAGTTTCATTATTTCTATGTAATACCATAAGTCTTGCTTCATCTCTTTTTTCTATCGGAGTTTGGGCTATAAGCTCTTTTGGTAATTCATAATTAAAATCTGATAATTTCATTTTTATTCATTTCCTTTCAGTTATATATTATCATTAATTGTTTTTATTACAAGATTTAATCTCTCAAATATATTCTTAACATCTTCAAATTCATTTAAAATCTGGCAATCAACAAAGTTTTCATCATCAATTGGTTTAAATTTGTAAATCTCCTTATCTAAACCCAATTTTCCATCAATATTTTTTGTCATATAATCTTTATACCAATAATATAACCCATATATATTATCAGTTTCATATCCAAATTTCTCGTAATCATGAAGTGATGGAACATCATAACCATATTTACGAGAATTTTTTTCAAGTGTATGTAAAAACTCATGAATAAACACTTCTTCTGGAAACATGTTTAAATTTTCATCATATATATATTGACAACTTTTACTTGAAGTTGGCATTCTTATATCCGAAAATCCCATATTTTTATATTCCATACATCCCAAACCAATCCAATTGTTAAAAGGAATAGATGACTTATCATCACTCAATCTAGTACATACAAAAATATGATCATAATAATCCAAATTCAGATATTTATCAATATTTTCAGAAACATCTTTAGGATCCAAATAATATCCCTTTTCCTTATCATATGAAAGAGTTTTAATTGGAGTATCAATTTCAATAATTTTACATGAAGCATTCATCTGATTATTACAAAAATACGAACATGTTGATTCAAATCTTTTAATACAATTTTTTATTTGATACACATCATTATCAGTCATTGAATATTTATAATTAATACCATTTAACGTAACATCTATATTTTTAAATACAAAACATACAAATTTCCAATTATTATATTCATCTAATTGACCCTTTTCAATCTTAAAATCCGAAAACCAAGCTTTTCCCTTAACATTTCCGAACTCGCAATCTCCACCTAGCATAAAACCAACATTTAAATCGCTATTTTCTCCAGAATTAAATAACAAAGAAACTAATTGCCAATCACTAGTTCCAATTACACCTTTAGATTGCTCTGCACAATTTAATAGGCTTATCTTCGCTCCACTATTTTCATATGATTTATCCAAAATCTCTACATCCTCAGTTTTAATCATACAAGTTATTCTATATGCAGTATTTTTTTCAACTTTAATATTTTTATAAAAAGTTGCATTATTATAGTCTTTACTTTCAATCTTATAACTATTATTATCTGAGTATTTTATTTTGTTATCTCTTGTAAAAAACGTTATACCAGGTTTTGATATTACTTTTTTGAAATATCCAAAACCTATTTTTTTATACAAACTATTCATTACTAATATTGCTATTAAAAAGAAATTTGCTAAAAAAATTACATTTTTCAGAAAAACTTTCATAACTCCCCCAAAATAATCACTATGTTATATATTATACTAAATTTTTCCAAAAAATACAAGCTTTCAGCATAATATTATGTATACTCACAACTATTCGCAACCAGCACCCAATTTAATTTAGTAGAGTAGGATATGTGGATATATATATTAAAAAAAGTGACGCGCAGCTTGGGAGCTTTTAGAAAACATCTTAATACCACCAAACTAAAACAAGGGCTCTACCATTCTCACACTACTTTGTACGGGCGACCAGCAAGTCACGCATTTTTAATATATATATCCACATATCCGGCTTATTATAGTAAATTCACATATAAAAAAGTACGTGCAGCTTGGGAGCTTTTAGAAAACATCTTAATACCACCAAACTAAAACAAGGGCTCTACCAATCTCACACCACTTTGTATGGGCGACCAGCAAGTCACGTATTTTTAATATATATATTCACATATCCGGCTTATTATATAGAATGAACAACTTTTTAATATGCATATCCAGCTTATATTAAACAAAAAAGGATAAGACATCTAGCTTACCCCTTTATTATAAATCATTATTATTCACTTTCAAATAACTATTTTGTTATTGATAAAATTTTATATTTAACTATACCAGCAGGAGCTTGAACATCTACCGTTTGGTTTTTCTTTGCACCTAATAAAGCCTTACCTATAGGTGATTCATTTGAAATTCTATTTTGAGCTAAATCAACCTCTGTAGATCCCACTATTGTATATGATATTTCTTCATCAAATTCAATATCTAATAATTTAACTGTATTTCCTACTTGTACTGTTTTTGTATCAATTTCAGATTCATCTATAATTTTAGCATATCTAACTTTATTTTCTAATTCATTTATTAAATTTTCATTTTCAGCTTGAGCATTTTTAGCTTCATCATATTCAGAGTTTTCTGATAAATCACCAAAACCTAAAGCGATTTTTATACGTTCTGATATTTCAGCTCTCTTTTCTGTTTTTAAATATTCTAGCTCTTTTTCCAAATTTTCAAAACCCTCTTGAGTTAATATTACTTCTTTGTTTTCTTCCATAGCTTTCAGTCCTTTCTTTGCGTATATAATATATTTTATATCCCCAAATTTAATCCAAGATATCTTAATCCTTTTTATTGTTTTTGTCAAGTTTAATTCCTGCTTTTTATAAAATTAATTTCATTTCTCATTCCTAAAACTTTCTTTATCCTGCAGTTATCAAACCTCATAATTTCTTTAGCACTATCATAATTTTCATCATATATAAAAGTTTCATACAAAATTGTTTTATCAAAGTTATCTATATTTATAAAATTTTCATATTTATTTATATAATCAATTTCCAATTTTTCAATTATAGACCCCTGAAAACTATTTTTTAATGTTAAAACATTATTTGATAAATTAATTATGATACAATTTCTATTTATATTAAAATTTTCAAAAAATATTTCATCATAATCAAAATTTACAACAATTTTTGCTCTTTGTAAAGCCTTTTTACGATTACTAGAAACAGAAACTATTATATTGTCATCTTTATTTAATTTACTATCTAATCTATACAACTTTCTAATATTATCAGTAACCAAACTTATAGATTTACACTTATTTCCTAAATCAACTATAATGTCTTTATTTTTATCATTGTCAACTGTTAAAAAAATATTCTCTAATCTAAAATCAATATTCAAATTATTCTCAAAATGCTCTAATAATGGAATAATCATATTTTTTAAAATAATTTTTCCAGTATATTTATTTTCCTTCAAATTTTGTGATAGTTTTATATTATTAGAATATACAAATTGAGCATCTTCTATTTTACATTTTTTTAACATTTTCTTTAGAACTTTTTCATCAATATATTTCTTATTAATATTCAGATATTTTTTGTCTTTATCAATATCAGTAATTTCATATTTAAAAAATATTTTATCATATAAATTATTACTTTTCTCAAAAAAAGAATCTATATAATATATATCATTATTCATATAAACACCTACTGCAATTTTTAATATTGCTCTTTTATATAATAGGAAATATCTACTTTGATAAAGCACCTTCTATAATATTACACGTAAGAAAAACTATACCTGTATATTAAACTTTCCTATTATATAAAATTATATGCAAATATTTATATTTATATGTTTTTTTACAATATTTTTAAATTATACTATTTAAGTAACTGCTCTTCAATTAAATCTAAGATTTCTTTTGTTTCATTACCTTTTTGCCAAAATGCTGCACCTGCTAAATTATATTTTTTTATTAAACTTAATTTTTGCTTTATTGAATCCTTATCCTCAACCCACATTTTATATGTGTTTCCGCTATTATCTGAATATTCTATATAATATTGTTGTGAATCAGAAATCCATTCCTTTGTGGTTGCTTTCTCTATATATTTACTTTCATCTTTTATAGCTATATTAGCTGTCTTTTTGACTTCAACATCACCATTACTATTTATTTTCCATAGTCTTGTATAGAATGGAATTCCCAATACTATTTTATTTGGATTTACCTTTTCATTGTTTATAAATTTATTAATATTTCTTTCTACCCAATCAAAAGAAGCAACACTTCCCGCTTTTTTCGACTTTTGAGGATGTTGATCATATGCCATAAACACTATATAATCAGAAACATCTCCTATTACATTACGATCATAACATAAAGACCAAGAAGCAGATCCATCTGGCTCTGTAACATCAACAGATAAATCCATATTTAACTGTTCAAGTCTAGGTTTTAGCTCTATTATAAATCTTGATAATTTATCTTTATCTCCTTTGTACATATTTTCAAAGTCTAAATTAATTCCATCTAAGTCATACTTTTTAGCTAAATTAACAATTTGATTTATAACATCTGCCCTTTTTTCATAATCATTTATCCAAGAAGAAAAAGACTTCATATCATCTGTTGAAAGATTGTTATTTGCAACTCTTGCCCAAACCTCGTAATTGTTTGATTTAGCCCATTCAATATATTTTCTTCCATTCTCTCCAACATTTTCTTTTACTGTATTACCTTTCATATAGAAAAATGCAGGTGATACTACATTTATACCTGTATATTTAGTATTTGCATCATTTTTAGGGGCACTTCCATATGTTTCATCATAATAATCCCAAGCTAAACTTATAGTTTTATTTTCTTCTTTTTTCTCTGATCTAACTATTTTTTGCTCACTTAAATCACTATTTTTTATATAACCTAAAGTTCCATTTTCAGTTCTTATATAAGTCCAATTTTTTGAATTTTCAACTTCCAAAAACTTTATTTTATTATTAATGTTTGTCAAAATAAATTTTGATTTTACTTGATTTGACTGAGTTTGCTCATCTTCATTATTTCTTACATAAACAGTAGCATCATTATCTAGCTCTTCTAAAGTTCTTGAAGCAATTGTTGGCTTACTTTTTACAGAAACTTTTTTTAAAGTATTTGAAGATTTTAATTCCCTATCCAATGAATCTATTACAACAATATTTGTATCTTGATTATAATCAACTTTAATATTGTATAATTCTTGAAGACTTGTTATCGGTATATAATATTGATCATTTTCTTTAATTATTTTAATATTACTATTTTTGTCATTTAAATTTAGTGTATTATTATTAATATCAAAACATGCTAAATAACCATTTCCTGCAGCTATTATATAATTATATTGTTCATCATAATATATATATTTATCATAATAATTCTTAATATCATCTACAGATAAATATATTTGACTTTCTTCCTTAATTACTCTTCCTTTCATTTTTTCAGTTACATTTTTATAATTTATAACTAGATTTATTTTTCCTTCACTACCAGTCTTTTTAAAATTTGGTGCTATATATAAGCAAAGCATTATTATTATTCCAAATAGTACAACTAGTATTATATTTCTTATTGTTTTCATAATTACTCCTCGTCTTTTATAATCTATATTTCAATATTAAATAATTAGGCAAAAATTATATATTTTTACCTAATAGATCATACATATTCGTTTTATATTTCTCTACACCTGGTTGATCAAAAGGATTTACTTCTAATAACATTCCAGAAATTGCACAAGCCTTTTCAAAAAAATATATCATTTGACCAATTGTTATCTCATCTAAATAATCTATATTAAAAATAATATTTGGTACATTACCATCAACATGAGCTAAAACTGTTGCTTCTAGCGCTTTTTGGTTAACATATGATAATTTTTTTCCAGCTATATAATTTAACTCATCTAAATTCTCATCATCATATCCAATAATAATATCAGAATTTGGATTTTCTATATTTATAACAGTTTCAAATAAGTTTCTTCTCCCTTCTTGAACATATTGTCCTAAAGAATGTAAATCAGTTGTATACACAACTGATGAAGGAAATATTCCTTTATGATCTTTTCCTTCACTTTCACCAAATAGTTGCTTCCACCATTCTGAAAAATATACTAATTTTGGTTCATATGAAGCCAATAGCTCTATATTTTTCTCGTTTTGATACATTATATTTCTTATAACAGCATATCTATAACAATCATTTTTTTTCAAATTATCATTATTATAAATTTCAGCTCCCATTTTTGCACCTGCCATAATATTATCAATATTTATTCCAGCTACTGCAATTGGTAATAATCCTACTGCTGTAAGAACAGAGTACCTTCCTCCAATATTTTCTGGAATAGATAATTTAACATATTTTTCTTGCATTGCAATTTTGTATAATGCACCTTTTCTTTTTGTTGTTGTAACAAAAATTCTTTTTCTTGCCTCATTAACTCCATATTTATTTTCCAATAGGTTTCTAAATATTCTAAAAGCAATAGCCGGCTCTGTAGTTTTTCCTGATTTTGAAATTACATTTATTGAAATGTTTTTATTAGATATATAATCTATAATTTCATTTATATAATTTGGATTTAAATTATTACCTACATAAATTATTTCAGGATTCCCATTTCTATCATATTTATTTGATAAAGCTTCTATTATAGCTCTTGCGCCTAAATAAGATCCACCTATACCAATTACTACCAAAACATCTGAATCAGATTTTATTTTATTTGCAATTTTTTTTATTTTCTCGTATTCCTTTTTATCATAATTTATAGGCCAATCAATCCAACCTGTAAAATTATTTTTATCACTAACACTTTTGTTCAATTCTTTATGGATTTTTTTTACTTTTTCTGAGTATGTATCTATTTCATGGTCTGATATTCCACTATACTTAAAATTCACACTAATATTATCCATGTTATGCCATCCTCCTTCTTTTGTATACATATATATAATATATTATTCAATACTTAAATTCAAGTGAATTTTGGTAAAATTTAAAAACTAAGTAACATCAAAATTACATGTATACTGTTAGATGTAAATAAATGAGTTTACATCTAATTTTTTTGGTTGTAAAATTATTTATAAAGA
>CAKPRA010000023.1 GCA_934180065.1 uncultured Clostridia bacterium
AATTTTGTAAATATTTTTCCTCTTGCTGCATCTGCTTTTCCTTTTTTGGCTTGTATGTTGTGCCATTTGCTATGTCCACTCATTTTTCCATTCCTCCTTTTCGATTTTTCCTTTATTTTAAGGCTTTTGAGCCTTGTCGCTCATGTTTTTTATCATTTTTGGGCTTAATTGAACTTTGTTGATTTTAAAGGGTTTTCGAGGTTTCTTATTGAAACGATTGCACCCAAATTGTGCTAAAAATTGTGCTAAAATATTATGTCTACTTTTTTCATTATTTTCAAAACAAATTTTCATATTATGCCATTTCAAAAAAGTTACATCTAGTATATCATATTATTTTTCTTTTGGGTAGTCTTTTTTGAAAAAATATTAAGAAAATACTCATCACAGTTGTATGAGCATTTTACATTTCTTCTTCCTCTTCTTCATATTTTTCTTTGTTTTCTTTTTGATAACCTGGTTCAAATTGAAAAGGGTTTAAATCATTTTTTTTGTAATTATTTACAAACTTAAACAATTGTTCTTTATCCATTTCACAAATTCTTCTTAACCACATATTTGCTAACATTGATATTTTACCTTTATCTTTTCTATTAGCTTTTAATATTTTTATATCTTCTAAAAACTCTTTATATCCTTTACATTCTTTTGTTTTATATATTTTTCTATTTAATATTCCAACATAGTCTTCATATCTCATTCCATAAGTAGGAGATTTATATTTTTTTTTTCTCATTAAGCCATCGCTCCCTTATTTATAAATTTAATTCTTCGCCATCCCCTAATTTAATATCATATTAAAAAGCAATATTACTCATTATATTTCTTCTTCTTCAATATTTTCTAAGTCTAATACCTTCATAAATTCATTCTTATCATAAGTTACAGAATCTAGCCAAAATGAGAATTTAGGTTTTATTACTTGTCCCTTTATTTCTACAGGTACTTTAATATCAAATTCTGGTTCTATATAGTATCTACTAAGTTCCACTTTGCCCTCAGTTGTACTTTCTCTTAATATATATTCCTTGTTATTTTCATCTTTAAAAGAAGCTATAGAACTATTGCATATATTATCAATTTGAATTAATTTTAATGTTTCTCCATTATTCAATTGATCCTGCTTTTTCATTTTTTCGTATGCTTCTTCAAAAGATTTTTCTATATTTACCAAATTTTTGTCATCTATACATTCAAGAAATCCTTTAAAAAATGCACTATCTGTATAATTATTTATTGGTAGTAATTCTATTTGTAACAAATTATATTGAGTCTTTTCTAAATAATCTTTAGTTACTTTAATTTTATATCCTTTATGATTGACTTCACCTTTTCCGATATAGGATATTAGAGTTTCTTTATTCATTATTGTTCTGCCTCCTCTTCTAAGTCATCTAATATATTATTTTCTTTAATTTCATACTCATATAAAAGGAAATGAACTCCCTTTGAATGTCTTTCATCAAACCAATGCCAAATAGCTTCTTTTGTTGTGGTTTCAACTTGAAAATCTAAATAATCATCATCTAAATATTCTATTCCATCTCTTTCATAAAAAGGAACATCTTCTAATTCTTCCCACAATACTTCTAGCATTTTATCAAGTTTCTTTTGTAAATCATTTTTTGTATCTCCTGGTAATATATATCTCTTATCTTTAAACATCTTCATGTCCTCTATATCGTTCCACTCTGTGCCTTTTTGTTTTTTTAGAAATTGATAAATATATTCTGCATCTTCCTTTATTGTCATTAATTTTCCACTTTCTTCAATTTCTTTTCTGTGATACATTTCTAAATAGCTCTCAATATGTTTTGAAATTTCTTCAAACTTATTATATTTTTCTTCAACACCTGAAGAATTTTCTTCTCCTATAAATATCATTTTGCTTGAAGCATCTATTTCTATGTTTAATTCAATTATGTTTTTCATATTTTTTAAACTCCTATCTTATAAAGTTTCTTCTTCTTCCAAATCTTCTATATAGGACATATCAAATTCTTCAAATTTTCTCTCTTCATTCATTGTACTTCCTGGTAAACAAGCTCCTCTATAATACCAATCTCCAAACGGAACATCTCTCGCAAATGTAATATATGTATCTCTTCCGTTTTTAACCATTGAATAAACTTCTGCTATTTGTACTATTTCTCCTGTCAATGTTTTTGGTGGTAATTCATCTATAAAGTGATCTAAGAATTCTCTATCAACTTTATCTCCCAATTTTAGATAATCTGTAAGTATTTCATATTCAGATTCATGCCATTCCTTTAATGTTTTTAATTCTTCTGATACATTTATTTCTTTATTATAAAATTTAGGTTCTGCATCAGCTAAATAAATTGGTCTGTCCTTTACAATTTCTTTTAATATTTCTTCTCGTTCTTTATAACTAATATTTTTATCTGTAATAACTTGCCATGTTTTATTTGGTGTTTGCATATCATGATAGTGTTCTTCAATATCTATATGTACTAATTCATCATAATAATTAATTATAGTGTCAAATACAGTTGTATCATTATAGCCACCAACATATTTTGCTGATATTAACTTTAAATTCTTTTTCATATTTTCACCTACATTTCTTTTTCTTCTTCAATTAAGTCTTCCAAAGTTTGATTTTCTCTTTCCTTACAATACTCATTTAGTCTTTCTTTTAACATTTTATTTTCTCCATCAGAAGGTTCATATTGATATTGAATATAATTACTATCATCTTTTTCAATAATTGTCATTATACATTTTTCAGTTATAGTATCGTAATCTAAGTATAAATTATATTCAAAATTACTTCTTTCATCTATTGAAAATTTTTGAAAAATATCTATATAGTATAATGGTATATACACATTGATATTATTATCTTTAAATATAATTTCATCTTCAAAAACTATTTCACTTTCTTGCAATGGTGTTATTGTAGTTATTTCTCTTTTTACTTCAATTCCTAATTCTGTTATTTCGTTATTATTTAATCCTATTATATTTGTTAGGGCATTAAAGAAATCTTTTTCATCAATAGTGTGTTCTGAAACATAGTCTATTAGTTTATCAAATATTTTTATTCTTCTTTTATCAGATATATAATGAGGACTATTTTTATCTGTAAAGGATAAATCTCTATGTTCTGCATCAATTACATCTAATACATAATTCCCATCATAATATCCTTTTTCAGCTAAATATTCAGCTTCTTCTGAATTTTCTGCTTCAATTTCAAAAGTATCTTGTATGACTTCTTTTATTTCAACATTAAATAACTTTTTCATTTCATACTCCTTCTTCTAATTCTTCTTCCTCAACTTCTTTGTTGAATCTTTCAGTTATTTTTTCAAAATCAATATTTTCATTAAAATTTAGTGTAAACATCTCATTAACATTAACTGGGCTAATATTATCTGGATAAATATATACCTCATCTTTGTATAATTGCATTGCTTCTTCTTTCTTATTTTTATTAATTGGTTGAATTACTGTAACCAAGATTGATTTATAATTTAGGTCAAAATAATTATGATCTGGATATACTGCTTCAAAGTATTCATTATGTCCTTTAAGGATTTTACACAAATCCTTAAAATTTTTATTATTATAATTAAAAGCATTTACTATATCTTGAAGTTCTTCAAATTCCTCTTTTGCCAATTTTGCAGCTTTTATAATATCTTGTGGTTGTATTTCTAAATTTTGTAGATACTTCTTATCTTTCATTGTATCTATAATTTTTTCAGTATTTTTATCACTCATAATTCTTCTTCCTCTTCATTTTCTCTATATCTATTTAAAGCTAAATCTAATCCATGTCTTAATTTATTATCATTATTAATTTCTTCAATAGATAGTCCTAGTGCATTTAATGTATCTTCTAAATCATGAGTATAGCCATATTCATGATTTGCTAATTCGTATGCAAACATATCTTTTATATACCCATCACCTGTTACATCACTATTTATTGCATCTTTTTCTTCTTGCCTATGCCTTCTATTCATTTCATTAAATGCTTTTACATCTGTCTTTCTTATAAATCCTCCGCTATCACTAACTGCAACTACTTTGTCAGTATCTTTTTCGGTTAATCCTAATTTTGCCATTCCTTCTTTAAATTGTTCATTAGAAAAAGCAAATTGAATTGGAAACTTATTAAATTCTTGTCTATGTTTTTCTTTTAATTCTACATATGTATTTAACTCTTTCATTTTTCACCTCATACTATAATTCTTCCTGATTCTCACTTTCTAACTGAATAAGTAATCTATCCATATAAAACTTAACAACTTCTTCAGAATGTTTCATTTCATATTCATTATCTATATGAATAACCATATAATCTAATCTATTTTCAAAATCAACTTCTCCAATATTGTCATCTATAATCTTATAAAATTCCACATAATATCCGCCTTTATTTTCATCACAATCTTCACAAACAGAGTAATATATTCCTTTATATTCTCCACTTTCTAATTTAGGACTGTTATTTTTTATTTCAGCTATATAAAGTTCATGAATTCTATTTGATAACCTATCCATTGCAAATTTTATATTGTCAGACATAAACTTATCTCTTGGAATAAAACTATCACATGATATGTCTGGAACTTGTACTATAAATCCTCTTTCTATACTTTCCTTAGTTAATCCAAATTCTTCAAATTCATTTATGTATCTATATGAATCTATTAAATTCACTTTGTATTCTTGCAATTTCTTCAAATCTTCTATTTTATCAAAATCTAATTGTATAATTTTTTTACAATTATTATAATTCATCTTCATTTTCTTCTTCCTCTTCCCTTGCATCAGAAAATTCCTCAAGAAATGTTTCTAACATAACTTCATCAAATGTTGGCGGTAAAGAATACATATCCAATCCTTGTACTTTATTATAAATTTTTTCTAATATTTCTTGATCTTCTTCTAGTACCTTTTGAAATGGTTCTACTTCGACTAATTCTTCATCAAAAGTGTTCTTAATATTATTAAAAACTCTATATTTATCAACTAGACTATCAAAATCTTTTAAATCACAATTTCTTATTTCATATTTAACTTTATCTATTTGTTTCTGAAGATTTGCTTCAACTAAATTCATATTTTCACCTTCTTACATTTCTTCCTCTTCTTCTCTTTCTACGGAATGATATTGCAACAATTCATTTGCAAGTTCTTTATAGTCAATATTTCTATCATACCAATATCCATTTTTTCTATCTCCATGTGGTCCAGAGTATATATTGATACAGTTATACTTTTCAGAAATTTCATCATGAAATCTTAAAAGTTGGATATTGCTAAATTTAATTTCTATATATACTATTTCTGGATTCATCCAAATATTTCTTGTAACTTTATCTATATCAATTCCTACTTCAAATAAATTTCTAGCCAATTCTTGTAAATCAATCTTATTATCCTTATATATTGACTTTGTTATATCTTCTTCATAAGTACCATCAATATCAACAGCATATAAAGAATTATTTCCTATAAATACAAGTTGATCTGATTGTTTATAATATCCTCTATATTCTCCAAGATTTTCAATAATCTTAACTTCTTCTATTTGTTTTGGAATTTTAAGTTCTAAAAAGGAATGATATTTATTTTGTATTTCTTCATTAGCCTTTTTAAATTCTTCCAAAGTTGTAACACCTTTAAATCTTTCTGCAATTTCATTCCAAGTAATATCACAAGTGTCCATTCTAGCCTTGAACATTGCAAACTCTTCTGAATCCCCATTAAATTCAGGTGTTATATATAGTCTTCTATCTTCTTTATTGAAAAAAATATATCTTCTTCTTGTCATAGTTCTTCCTCCTCAAATTCTTCATTATAATTAGACAAACTATTCAAAGTCCTGTTATGTTTAATATAATTTTCTTCCAAAACTTCTAAACTATTTTCAATTGTTTCTTCATAATATTGAATATTTTCTTTTATATTTCTTATAGTTTCTGGATCATCTTTATATTTTTTTAAATTCTTTTTATTCCCCTCAATTATAGCAAGATTCTTTAATATGTAATTAACTTGATTCATTGTATCAGCCATATAAACATACTCTTCAGATTCAAATTGAAAGGCTAATCTAGGAATATCTGTATATCTTTCTATTCTATTTAGTAACTTTTCTAAATTCATAATTATACCTACATTTCATTTTCTTCCTCTTCTTCATTCTCTTCTTTGTATAATTCTTCATTAATATAATTTATAAAGTCTTCCGTACTTTTTTCATATCCTGCTGTTTTAATCGCTTTATTAATATTTTCTTCTAAATTTTTGTCTATGCTTTCTACTTCACTTTGTTCTAGTAATTCGATAACATCATATGGTTTAACATTCTTTATATTTAATTCATTTAAAATACTATCTATTTTTCTTGTTTTTTCGTTTATTTCTTCTTCAAAAAAATATATGTCTTGTCCAAAATAGTATTTTCCATCTTCCTCTATTACTGTGTCAGCATGACTTAATACTATTTCTTTTTTCATCTTTTCTGAAAGCATATCCATCAATTCTTCCTTATTTATTTCATCATCCATTAAGAATCTAAATATTTCATCTACATTATCAAATTTACCTATGTTATTATTTTCTAATGTTATTTTACCTAATTCTGAATATATAAGGTCATTTTGTATTTTGTCATAACCACCTAATTCCTCAAACTTTTCATTTGCCTCTGCTAGTGTTTGACAATGTGAACCTTGATTCCATTCAAAATATGTTTTATATTTACTAATAGTTAAACCAGTTGTAACAACATAAGGATTATCCTTTACTCCTAATTGTTTTATTAAAGCTAAATTCTTATTTCCTTCCAGTAAAATTGCTTTTCCATACTTTATATTAAAAATTGCATCTTTCTCTAAATCTTGTATTCTTACACCATCTACATATTCTCTAATTTCGTGTCCTTTAAAATCTTCTGAATCCAATATTATTTCTTGACTATCATATTTTTCATCAATAATATCTATCGCTTCTTCAATATCATTTGCTTCTACTTCTTCAACTCTTTGAAGTATTTCTTCTATTTCTACTTGGAATTTAGGCATCTACAATTTCTCCTCTTCTTCATTATTTTCATTAATATTAGCTGATACTTCATATATATCCCTTATTATTTCTTCTCTTTTTCTATTAGATCTTATTTCTTCAACTTCATAGTCATCTCTAATTGTTTCAGCCATTTGAACTTTCATATCTTCCAAGTTATTAAGATCCTTAAAAGACCAACTTGCATATAGTAAATCAAACATAATATTTGCAAGTTTTTTTGAATATTTTTCTCCAACATCTTTTAATGTAAGGTCGCCTTTTGAATAAGTATCAATATAATCTTTTGTATCTTCAAGAATATCTTTATAATATTTTAAATTGCTTTCAAAAATTACTTCTTCTTTTCTTTCTTCATCGTTTGAACTACAGAAAAAATCTTCTAGTGTAAATTCTGTATTTTCATATTTTCTAAATATTTCATTATCAGTTACTAATTTGTTAATAGATACAAGTTCACTATAACTAACATTATTGTGTTTTTCAGAATAATAACGCTGCTTTAGTTCAGTAAGCTCATCTCTGTTTAATTCTTTAACTGTCATATCTCATTCTCCTCTTCACCTAATTCATTTTCTTCTATACAATTTTTTATTTCATCTATTATGAATCCATCTAAATAGTCATTAAATTGTTCATCATCCGTTACTTTATTAGTTATGTCATCTAATATATCTTCAGTAAGTTTATTTGATTCTAATAAATATGAATAACCACATTCTATTAAGTTTAGAACTGTTGATTTTATACTATCATGAAAATTACTCTCCAATTCTTCTCTATAATCATTAATATTATCTTCATTTATGATTCTACTCATATCGCATCCTCCATTTCTTCATACTGTGTTTCTGCATTTTTTTCATTTTTATCTAAATTTTTACCTTCATTTTTTATTCCATCCATATAAATATCAGGGTATTTTTCTATAAATTTCATAAATTCTTTTGCTCCACAAATATTGTCAATTCCATGTTTATTTATCATTTCCATATAATCACTAATTTTTATAATATCTGGCTTACCTGCTGGCATTAAATTTGATAAATTCAAGGAATAAATAATTGTTCCATTGTTGCTATTAAAGTTCATATACTCCTGATATATCTCTCCATAATTTTTGTGCATAGTATGATGAGCTATAACTTCATATATTCCTTCTGCAAATTCTTTAGGTCCTATTATCTTTCTTCTTTCCTTTTCTACTATATTTGCAACATATTCATTTCTTGCATTTCTTAATCTCTTCAATTCAGGTTCTAATTGTTTATACATTGTTTCTGAATCTTCTTTCGTTAAATTTTTATATTCACCAAATCTATTTGTAATATCAAAGGCTTTGTCATCTAATTTACTATATTCATTTCTAATTTTAGTAAATTCTTCATCATAAATCGCTTTTTCAATAGCTTCTTTATATGGAAGAATACTTTTATGATTTCCTCTTAATTCGCAATTGTAAAAGCACATATCGACAACTTCTTTATCAAGTCCTCTTTGCCCTTTTTCTCTATATGCTTTTGTTAAAAACTCTATTTTAACACTAGTATATGGACTAGTGTCATTTCTACTATGTGTACTTACATATACTCCATCTTTTTTAATTGAAATTCTATTTATTAACTCTGATGACATATTATAGTACCTCCTCTTCTTCGTACTCCCCAATTTCATCTGTTATATTGTTTTCCAATAAGCAAGGTTCAAGTAGTTTTTCTAAATATTCCACCATCTCTTTTTGATTTTTAAAATCTTTCCACTCATAACTATTATGATATTCACTAGATTTACAATCCAAATCCAACTGTGCTGTATCTATTCCCAATCTTCCAAAGTCATGAGTAATCCATATTCTTTTATTAAGTATTTTGCTTTCCGCTATTATCCAAAGAGGTCTTTTAATTTCAACAAAATTCTTATTTGTCTTATACCAATTTGAATGATCTGATACTTCATCTAAGTCTGCGGTAAATAGTAGTTTATATATTTTTTTATATTTTTGATTATATATTGCATTTTCTAAATTTTTTATTCTTCTCATAATTCTTCCTCTTCAACTTCTTCAGGTTGTAAATTATTTTTCTTATATTCTTCAAGAAATGTTGCTGCTTTTTTTAGGAAATCATCTGTTTCTTTTAATTCTCTTGCACTTTCTCTATCCTCTTCATCTTCAATCTCTTCAATTTCATCATCATCTAGGACATATTCATCATAAGTATCGCAATAACTATCTACATATGAATTAGCAATATCCATTAATTTTTCTATAACAACAGCTACTTGTTCCTCTTCGCTCATAAGTATTCTTCCTCCTCTTCCTCTTCTTCGACAAAATTGTCAAATTCATAGGTTAATCCTTTTTTACTTATAAATTTTTTATATTGATTTATTTTCTTTTTCATATCTTCTTTTAATCCATACTCTTGCTTTTCAATTAATTGATTTATTTCTTCCTCTATTTTGTGCATTTTATTATTAACTCTTCTTGCTTCTTTGTTCATGTCTGCTCCTAAATATTCCATATATTCTTTTTCAAATTTATCTTGTTCTTCTCTTAATTCATCAATTTTTTTAGCAAATCCATCCATAATTTATACCTCAACTTTCTCTTGGTCTTCTAACTCATCAATATCTGTATATTCTTTATCATTTAATATTTCTTCTTCATATTTAATATCCCAATCCTTTACACTTAAACAATTGCCTGTCCAACCTATTTCAAAACAAAAAAATATATCCTTAAAATGTATTGCAACATTATGTGTATAAATTTTATTTTTCCAAACTATATCTTCACTTAATTTGTATAAAATTTTATTTTCTTCGATTTTATCTGCTTCTATTTCATTATAAATTTTTTTAGCAATATCATAAGCTAATTCACTTACACTACAACACCAATAGCTTTTTCTTACAATATCATCTATGCACGAATAGTAAAAATCATGTATGCTAAAAGCATATTTATCTCTAAATTCACATTCATTCATATTTAGACTCATAATTCTTCTTCCTCTTCTATGTTTACACTATATCTTGGATCATCATACGCATCATGAATATTTGCTATTTCTTGCCAGTCTTCAGGATCTATTAGAGTTTTTAAAGATACCTCATATCCTAGTTTATCTAATATTTTATTTAAGTCTTTAGTAAAATCTATTAATTTCTCAGGTGTCAAATCAGGTCTGGTATCACAAAACCAAAAATTGCATTGGTCTGTGTTTCCAATTAAAACTATACTGTTATCACTCGAATTGTAAATTATCCAATTTTCCCATCTTCTATCTGTATTTTTAGCACACAATGAAATACCATTTGCATTATCTCTTGTTTTAAAATTATATTTTTTTGCTAGCTCTTTAAAGTTTTTAATTACTTCATTCGCTAATTTACTTTTTTCTTCCATAATTACAATTCTCCCTCACTTTCCTCCTCATTTTCTTGTTCAGGATATTTCTTATCAAGAGCATAACTTATAGCATTACTCATACATTCAGAAAAATAGTCATCATCTAAGATAACTTCTGTTATATCTTTTATATCATCTAAATCAAATTTTATATTTCTTCCATCTTCATTTTCATTTTGTAATCGATATGCAACACTTTCGGCAATTGCCTTAAATAGATTTGATTCGTTTAAATTATCTATTCTTTCAAAAATACTTCTGTCAGCCATTTTTTCCTTTTCAGTTCTTATAGTAATAAACTTTAATACATTTTCATTTTCCCTTATAAATTTTTCAAAAGTCGGAATTTTCTCCTCTGAAGTAAAAAACTCATATCTTAAATAATATCCATCTTTATGATTTTTTATTTCATATGCTAATTTTTTTAATCCTATATTTTCAAAAGTTTCAATTTCTATATTGTGTTCTTTAAAATAGTTTTTAAATTTCTTTATTTCTTTATTTATATCCTCTTTAGTTAAATCACCTTTTAAAATTGATATATGTTCATACATCATAGTACCTCTTCCTCTCTTTCCTGATTTTTTTCATTTTCAAAAAAATATTCATTAGGAAAATCTTCTACATATCCTTGCAGATATTCATCTTGTATTAATGAACATGTATGTTGCCAATCTACATTTTCAAAAATATCCTCCACCATTGCTTCTATTTCTTTTTCTGGTACTTTTATAATATTTACTCCACATTGCAATAAATAATCGCAAACTTCTTCATATATGCCATCATAAGATATTCCAACATTTGAAATATTGGTTTCTTCTTCAAACTCTGCTACATAACATTTTCCTTCTCTTTTGTAAAAATTTTCATAGTTTTTATAAATATAGCCTTGTCTAAAAAATTCTTTTTCTACTGTTCCATCATCTAAAATGTTTCCTATTTCATGGCACATTACTTTCTCAACGAAATCTTTTATTTCTTTTTCATTATCTTTCTTACTTGTAACTACTGTATGTACTTTTTTAAATTCTTCTTCTTTTTTTATAAATACATCTACTTGTAACATTTCATTCTTATATTTTTCACTAACACAGAAGTTTGGACTATCTTGTTTAACATATTTACAATAGAAATCCCTAATTTTAAACATATTATCTTTCATTTTCTTCTTCCCTTTCTTCATCTTCTATTACATTTCTTTTAGGAAAGTCTTTTATAAATCTGTCATCACTATCATATTTTATTACAGTTTCTGAATTTAACCATTCACTTACTCTTTCAGTATTATTTATCAATTCTGGATAAAGCCATAATACTTTCAATGCCTCATAATCTTCTTCAAAAGCACGAATAGATGGTTCGTTAGTTTCACATCCATATTTTTTTAGTTCAGGATGAATATTTATATCCACTAAATATCCACCATGTCTTGAAGTTGATGTATCATATATGCCTTTAACTTTAGTGTTAAAAACTTGTGGCTCATTTCCCCACATATCTTTGGTTATTGAAATTAATTTATTTGTCATTGTTCTTTTTTCCTCCTCTTCTTGAGTTGAATTTCCTTGCTTTATGATTAAATCTAGTTCCTTTTTATTTAAGTCATAAACTAATAAATCAATTTCTTCATAGTGTCTTATCTTTTGATCTCCGAAATATAAATCTCCAGAACAAGAGTATCCTTTTTCATGTTCTTCAAAATCATATTTAATATTAATTGGCTCATTGCAATTAAAGAACATATTAAACTCTTCTATTATTTTAGGTATTTCTTCTTCAAGCTCTGCTTTTATTCTTGGAATTTCTATTTTTGAAAATAATATTAGTTTGTTTTTGTAATTCATAATTATTCCTCTTTTATTGACAAAATTCTTCACTTTCTAATATTTCATCCTTTTCTTCTGAAGTAATATGAACAATTTCTCCATCTACTTTTTCTAAAAATTTTCCTAAATCGTGCATATCGCATAATGTTTCATATATTCTGTCTTCGGAAATTAAATAAACTACATCAGAATAGTTTTCATCTTCTTTTAACATTTCTAATTCTTCTTTTGGATAATCCCAACATTCTTCACTATAAAATTCACTATTTTTTAATTTTTCTAAATTACCTTTTATAATTAACATAGTTATACTCCTTCTTTTATTGATAAATGAGCTTTATTTTTTATATTACTTTCTTAAATTACAACAATCATCTTTATTGAAGTTAATGTGTTCTTTCCAATACAAATAATGTTCATCAACATCATCACATATTGAAATTTGCTTATAATTACTTATATTTTTAATCATTTTTATCTTTTCTTCTAATGGTAAATGATAATAATTACTTTGCTTTAAAGTAAATTTAGAATAATCAATATCTAGCCATTTTTTTATAAATGAATTAACTCTTAAAAATTCTATTAAAATTTTGTCGCATTTGATATTATTTATAACTTCATAATCAATCCATTCTTCTATAAATGGAGATAATCTTACCTGCACATCAAATCCATTTCTTTGCAATTTTTCTACTGCTTGAATTCTATGACTTGGTAAACTTGCTCTTTCATGTAATTTTGAAATTTCATCTGATGTAGAAGTAATACTTATTTGAATATGAGCTAAATCCTTGTCCATTATATTTATATATGTATCAGCTGCTATTAAACTTGATTTTGTAACAATTAAATATCCTATTCTATATTTATTTAATAGCTTAATTGTTTTGTATGTATTTCTATATTGTAATTCACATGGTTGCATGCAATCAGTCATACCTCCTAATCTTAGAATTGTTCCTGGTGGTATCTTTTTCAATTTTCTTTCAATTGATTCTATGTTTGCCACTTTTGGATTATTAGGATTCCATAGTTTTCTAAAATCCAACAAAGATTTTGCATAACAATATGAACAATTATGAGAACATCCACAACCATAAGTATCTAATCTTATTGGATATAAACATTTTTCTCCCTCATTGCCTCCAACTTTTTTATAAAAACTTTTAAATTCTTCGCTTCAACATTTTTCCTTTCTTATAAAAAATTGGTTGCGATGGTAGGTAATGCTCCTACTTCATTGGCAAAGCAAACCAACTATGTTCTTTACACCACATCGCTATATAAAAAAAGACCAACAGGAATCCTCATAAAATTCCGTTAGTCTTTGATATTAGTATTATATTATTTAATTTTCTAATATTCAATTCCATTTTATTTCCCTTTTTTCTATAGTCCCATCTCATCAATATCTTCATTGTGAAATACTTCAGCATATTCTTTGTAAATTTCTCTAGTAACATATTTTTCTCTAAATTTCTGATCCAATATTTCATATTGATGAATAGCATCATAATCAATAGGAAATTTATTTTTACATTCTTTTAAAAATTCTTTTGCTTTTTTATATTTCATTGTATCTTCAATTGTTATATTATAAACCACATTGTTTTTTTTATTAAATTCAATATCTTTAGATAATTCCACTCTAGCTTCATACCAATTAACTATTTCCTGATTTTTTACTATTTCTCCAACTCGTAATATTTCATTTATAAATTTACTATTAGGATGATTTTGCCTTAATGAAGTATATGCAGCAAATTTTTCACTACCATCAACTGCGTACTCATATTTATCAAGAAAATATAATAAATCATTTTTATCAAAATCCATTTCATTCTTTATAATAGCCTCTACATATATTTTATATTTTTCCTCTTTTGAATTATATAATTCTTCTTCGTAACTAAAAACTTCAAATTCTTTTTCAAGTTTTATATTTTCTATTTCTTTTTTAGTATATCTTTTTGCTTCATCTATATTAAAAGTATATATACAATTTTTTGACTTTATAGACTTTAAATATGCCATTGAATTTTTAAATTTTATTATATACTCTCTTTTTGAATTATCACTCATATTTCTTCCTCCGATTCTTCAGTTTCATCTTGTTCAATGTTACCTTTATCTTCATTTAATTTTTCTGCCATTTCTTCTATTTGTATTGAAGATACATTATAAAAATCTCTCAAAAGCAATTTCATCGCATCCTCTAACTCTTGTTCAGTAGTAATATCTTTTATATTTATTTCATCTGGTATTGCCTTTAAATTAACAAAATTATTATCATAATCATTTTTACTATGAATACTGTATGTAAGTTGAAATTTATTATCATATACTCCTAAATATGCACTCACATGAGCTTCTCTATTTTCTATAATTGCCAAATCATGAGCTTTTTCATAGTCTAGATTTTCAATTGATGTGGTTTTAATTTTTTCCAATGTATAATTATTACAAAACATAAACTGATAATTTGTCTTAAATTCTTTATTAAAGTCTTCATAGCAACTTTCTGTTACATTTCCATCTATCATTTTTATTAAATTTTCAATATGGACTTCTGCCGTTTGTTTTCCGAATACATTACTTATTTCTTTTATATGATTATTTACAAATTCATTTAATCCAACAATTAAAGTATTATCTTTCCAAATCTCTTTGACAACTATATTTTCTGATAAATATTTCATAAATTTTTCGTATTCATCTTTTGTTTTTTCAATATAATAAAATGTTGTTCCTAAATCATATTCTTCATCTAGTATTGTTACTTCTACTTCTTTTTCTTCATAAGGTTTGGGCTTTAAAATTTCGTTTAATGTGTTCTCTATTATATTATTATTTTGAAAATATCTATCGTCTAATTTATCTTCGCCGATAACATAGTCTAAATTGCTAAAAGCATAAGTATAATATTGCTCTCCTTTTAGCAACTTTTCAAAATCTCTATTTATAGAATTTAACCTTCTTTCTGTTTGATCTTTTCTAATTTGCATACATTCCATATCGAATTTTTTTCTGTCATTAGTTTTTAATAAAATTTCTCTTGAACTAAAGTTATTACTTTCCCCATCAACAATTGCATTTAAAAATTTAGTACCTACATAACCTTTCATAAAATCTGTTTTTTTATCTTTTTCGTAAATTCTCATAATTTCTTTTGTTTTATTTATGTAATTACCATCTCTTATTTCAAATATTACTTTTCTCTCTCTATCAATTATTGTCTTAATTGAATCATTAATCCCTTTTATAATAAAATACTTGTATTTTATATCTTTCATTTTTCTCAATCCCTTCTGTAAAATAAAAATAGTAAGGAGCTTTTAGACACCCCTCACTATCTACCAATTTAAACTATATTATGTTTGCAACAATTACACTAACAGTAGTATAATTTCCTGCTAAATCTCTAATTGTGACAGTTTCAGTAGAATTTTTATCAAACATCTTTGTTAATGTAAGCTCATCTGGAGATAGTAACCATCCTTCTATACCTGCAATTTTTTCACTCGCTTTTATCGTTACTGTAACTGAATCTGATGTTTGTGTTGTAGTTGAATAGTTTACTTTGGCTATTGGTTTTACTTTGTCTGTATTATTGATTTGAATTTTTACATCGCTTTTATTTCCAAATAAGTCATAAATAGTTATTGTTTCATTAACATTTGATGTATATGTTTTTGTTAAAGTTTTTTTATCACTTGACAAAGTCCAATCAGATAATTCTTTTAATTCTTCGTTTGCTTTAATTGTTACAACTATATTCTCATTAGTAATATTAGTTTTTGAATATATTACTTTATACTCTGGACTTGTTGAGTCTATCTTTATTTCTTTAACAGTATCCTTTTCATTTTTAGCTTTATCTACAGATAAAATATGTAAGTAATATGTTCCATCTTTAGGAACATTTAAAGAAATATTTTGTGTTGCTGAAGTAAATGATGTTGCATTACTATAATTAGATGCTTTATTTGTATCTAATACATATTTACATTTATCTATATCAATTCCAGAATAGTCATCTGCTAATTTTACTTGTACTGTAAAATCCTTAGTATTAAATTCTGTTTTATTGATTGTTGCATCATTTGGAGCAACTTTGTCTATATTTGAAATAGTTATATCTACACTTACAGGATTTCCTGCTAAATCATAAAATGTTTCAATTGTTCTACTTGTATTTTCTTCATATTCTTTTCTTAAAGTAAGACCACCATCATAAACTTCCCATCCTTCTTTTCCTTTAAGCACTTCATTGGATTTTACTGTTACAATTACATTTTGATTTGTAATTTCTTTATTACTATATTCTCTAGTAACTATTGGATTTAATGTATCGCTAATTATTGTATGTATTGTATAAGAAGTATTTCCAACATTATCTATTGTTTGTATATGTAAATAATATGTCGAATTTTCTTTTATTGTAAAATTCAAAGTTTGAGATTCGCTTGTAAAAGTATTGGCAGAGCTAAAATCTGTCAACTTTTTATTACTTTGATTCAATATATATTTACATTTACTTAATTTTAATCCAGAACCTCCATCATTATCTTTAATTGTTGCTTTTAATGAAATATCAATATTAGTTGAATTATCTATTGGCTTACTATTAAAGATTGTTTGTGATAAAGTAGGCTCTAATGGATTTTCTTTATCAATATTTGCAATTGAAACTTTTACTATAACTGTTCTATTTAAAGAATCTATAAATGTTACATTTTCTTCTACATTATTTGAATATTTTTTTGTAAATGTTTTTCCATCTTCCGATCTTGTCCATCCATTTACAGCTTTCATAGCTTTATTAGCTGTAACTGTTACAGTAACATCATCTTTTGTCCAAGATGTTATAGAATATTTAACTGTAACTTTTGGCTCAACTGTATCTACTATTAATTCAATTGTATTTGTACTTTTATTTCCTGCATTATCTACACTTACTACATGTAAATAATATGTTCCATCATTTTCTACTGTTTTATTAATATCTACTGTTGTAGATGTTAATTTTGTATATGTTGAATAGTCTTCTGACATTTCTTTGATACCATCTATTTTATAGTATGATTTATCTAAATTAATTCCAGAAAGTTTATCTGCAACTGTTAATTTTGTTATAATATTTTTTGATAAGAATATTGAATCTGTTACAATTGCATTTTCTGGTTTTTCTTTATCTATATTTTTTATAGACACATTCACTTTGACTTCATTTCCAGAAAGATCTTTTACTTTTATTTCTTCATCAACATTTTGATCATATTCTCTTGATAATTCTAATTTATCTGATGATAAAGACCAATCTTGTAATTCTTGTAATTCCTTATCTGAAGTAATTTTAACCTTTACATTCTCATTTGTAATTTCTGTATTTAGATAAGTAAGTTTTAAATTTGGATTTACTTTATCAATATTTTTAATACTAATATTCACAGTAGTTATGTTACCAGCTAAGTCTTTTACATATATTTCCTCCGTTATGTTATAATGATATGTTTTAGTTAATGTAAGGCTATCTAAAGATAAACTCCATCCTTCTATGCTTTGTATTTTTTCATTAGATGTAATTGTAACGATTACATCTTGATTTGTCTTTGTTTCTACTGAATACTTAACATTAAGTTTTGGAGATGTAGTATCTGCATCTTTTTTATTATTATTGTTAGAATTACTATTTGTATTTAATTTTTTTGTATAAATTATAGATTTCTTTTGTTTTGAACTCGTTGAATAAGATACCATAGGTTCTTCTTTTACAGTAGCTGAATTATCTTCAGTTACTGTATTTTTTTCTATAGTATTGTTTTTATTTGCTATATCGTTTTTACCTATGCTATTTGATTCAGCATTTGCTATACTATTTGTATTTGGTATTGTACTATTTTCAGGTATTTTATCTTTTTTAACTAGCTTAATCATCATTATTATTCCTAGTAATAAAAGAATTATTAAAATAACAATAGCAACTTTTTTTCCATTTTCTGAATTTTCCATATAATTTACTCCTTCCTACATTACATACCAGTTCTAGGTAATTTTTTTATAGTAAGCTCTTTTTCATAGCTTTTTGTTGTCCAATCATCTTTATCCTTTAGTGTTACATCCATAAATGTACCAGTTAATGAAACATTGTTTGTCCATATATCATCACCTTTTACTGACATTTTAACTTTAGAAAACATAAACGGTGTTGTTTCAGCATGAAAATTTGCAGGTACAGTACCAAAATCCATTTTGAAATTTGTAATATATTCTCCTTCTTTTAATTCAATGTTTTCAAAATCAATATAATTATTTGTTTTTGAGCTTAAGTTTTCTTTATACAAAATATAATCTTCCGAAAAATTAGTCTTATAGAAAACATTTATGCTAACCTCATCAGAATAAACACCTGTAAATAGCTTTGTAATATCTATGTATTCGTATGGCAAATCATCTACAACAGTAAAATTATCTATTGACACATTTGAATTATTGGCAACTGTATTGAAATCATATTTTATTTCATCTCCTGCTTGTGCTTGAATAATTCCTGTTTTCTCAATATCTAATTCTGTTTTTACTGGTTCATCTTCAAAGTCAAAATGTACAGCCTGTCCATTTTCACTTATTTCAAAATAATATATTTCTGGATCTAATAAATAATATGGACTTCCTGTATCTATTTCAAAAATTCTATATTTTCCTGCATGTAGTAATAATTTTTCTTCAATTGTTCCATTTTCATTAGTCTTTAAATCTGCTATAATTTCTCCTGTAGAATCATTTTCTAATCTATATACTGCATTCGCAATATAATCACCTTTTTTATCTCCTGTATATTCATTTTTATCTGCTGATTTTTTTGTAAAATCAAAAAATCCACCAACCTCTACTTTATCGGTAATATCAATTGTAACTTTTTGTCCATTTTCTTTTATTTCAATTATTTCTGGCTCTGTATTTATTTCATAATGTTCTGGAGCTGACACTTCATAAAGATAATATTTTCCTTTTTTCAATACAATATCTTCTGAAAATTGTCCGTTTTTATCTGTTACAAGTTCTAACAACACATTTCCATCTTCATCTTTTAATTCAAATTTAACACCTTCTATTGCCTCTCCTTTTTTTCCTCCTGTCCAATAATTATCATCCAAAGCAGTTTTATTTACATTTACAAATCCTGCTTCTTCTGGTTCATCTGTAAATTCAAAATTAAATTCTTGTTCATTTTCTTCCACTTTGAAAAATACTTCTTCTTCGTTAAGTTTCCATTTTTCAGGGCATGAACTTTCTTTTATTGAATAACTACCTTCTTTTAATAATACAGTCTCTGTATCACCTTGACTATCAGTTTTTAAATCTACAACCTTATTTCCTTTATCGTCATAAATTGTGTACACTGCTTCTCCGATTGGTTCACCTTTATTTACATTTAACCAATAATTTGTATCTTTTGCAGTTTTATGAACTTTTACTTTTCCAGCTATCTCTGGTAACTCTGATACATCAATTAAAATAGTTTCCTCGTTTTTATCTATTTCAAAATATCTTTCTTCGTTATTTAATCTCCATCCTTCTGGAGCTGATATTTCGTAAATTTTATATTTTCCTAATAGCAATTCTATATTATCAGAAGTGAATTGTTTTTCCACAATTTTTCCCTCAGCATTTGTAGTTACATCTATATACCACCTTTCAACTGTCAAAGATTCAATTCTGTATGTGGCATTTGCAACACCTTCCCCTTCAACTGTACCTGTCCATAAATTATTGCCTGCTGATGACTTGAATAAATTTACATATCCCCCTTCTACTGAACGATCTTCCACTGTTAATTCAACTTTTTGTTCATTATTCTTTATTGTAAATTCGTGTTTTGTTAAATCTAATTGAAAGTGTGGTGCTGGTTTAGTTTCTTGCAAATAATAATCTCCACATTTTAATTTATATCTATCAAAAATTATTCCATTTTTATCACTTGTACTTTCTGTAACTAAAGTTCCATCTTTTTTATATATTCCATAAGTTGCTCCACTTACAGGATTACCAACCTTATGACCTGTCCAAATATTGTTTAAACTTGCTATCTTTTTTGCTGAAAAATACCCACCTTCTACTACATTTTCTTTAATATTTAATGTTGCTGTACTTCCATGATATGCAATTGAAAAAGAATATACATTAGTATCCTTCAAAAAATACTCTGGACTAACTGATTCTTCAATAGTATAATTTCCAACTGGCAGAGTAACTGTTAGGTTTCCATTGTTATTTGTTTTTATTTCTTTTACTATACTTCCATTTGAATTTTTTATTACATATGTTGCATTTGGAACTCCTTCACCTTTCAATGTTCCTGTCCAAATATTGTTATCTGCTGATAACTTTGATAAATCAACTTTTCCTTCTGCTTTTATATTTAATGTTCCTATACCTGATGAATCTCCAAATGGGTCATAAGTAACGGCATAATCCTGTGTACCTGGTTTTCTAGTTTTTCCGATAGAAAATAGGATATGTTTTGCACTTTCCTTGAATTGCAAATGTTGCATTAACATCACTTGTTATAGATGTTTTAGGTATAACAACTTTAAATTGTTCACCACCACTAAATGTATTTTTTTCGTTTCCTGATAAATCTGTTATTTTACTTCCACTTGGTAGACCTGCTGAACTCGTTATTGTATATTGTGATATTTCAACAGATGTATTTACACTATAAATTTGATAATATACATCTGTCCCTTCTTGTAAATCTCCATTTTTACTTACATTCAAATTTGTTGAAGCTGGTGTTTCTGTTCCATTTCTACCAATATTTACTAATTCGCAAATTTTATTTGCAATTGCTGTTCCTTCTTCGTCTCCTCCCCTATATCGAGTAGCAGGATCAAATCCATAAATAATACAATATACTGCTTGTTTTGTAGCCACAAAGCTATCATACTTGTTTAAGCCTAAGTCTCTATAAGGGTATCCATTTTTTATTACTCTCCAAATTCTTACATCATCAAGTACGGAATCAATATCAACACTATAATCATTTTCTTCTCCGTACTCCTGGAACATTTCTGTCAAGACAATATGCTGGATATTCAGTTCCATTTTGATTATATACAACATATGTTGTTATGATATATGACCATACATTTTTAGCTTCATTCCAAAATTGCAAATGTCTACCACAATCTCCTTTGTTCTGTAGATATGCTTCATTAATTTCTGTAGCCCTTGATATTGTTGGTAAAACATTAGGCAAAATTGTTATTAATATTAGTAATATACATATTATTTTTTTTGATAAAATATTTGCTTTTTTCATTAATTTAACCTCCCAGTATTTCCATTTCCTCAATTTCTTCTTGAATTAAGTCTTCAAAAGAAATATTATTTTCTTGTAAATATTCAAGCAAATTGTTATAAATTACATTACTTGAATATTCTTCTTTTACATATCCTTTGAAATCTTCTAATTCTTCATTAGTCAAATTCATAATAAAAGTTCCAATTTCTCCATCTTTAAACTTGTTTAACGGTACTCGCCAAAGCGAATTTTTCCCATAATCTGTATCATTTAAAATAACAATTTCAACTTGTTTAATTTTGTTATTTTCCAGTTGAATACATTTATTATAATTATCTATTAATCGTTCAGAAATCTTTGAACTATCATTACCTGCTTTAAACAATTCATCTGGATTATCTTCCAAAACCGAAATCCATGATTTTAAATAATTTGTATGATCTGCGTTAACATTTTCTTTAAAATCCAAGTTCAAATCTGCTTCTATAAACATTGCTCCTAATTCAGCTCTTAACTCCTCTTTTGCATATTCTACTGTTCCAAATTCATTTACTATATCTCTATTTAATCTTGTTTGATGTCCTGTTGAATGGCTCATTTCATGAAATAATGTTCCTAAAAAAGATTCCTCTGATTTAAAATATTCTCGTGGAGGTAAAACAATTTTATCTTCTGAAGGAATATAATATGATTCATCTTGTACTTTCTCAACTATTTCACACTCACTACTTTTAATAAAATCATCCGCAACCTTTCCAAGTTCTGTTTCATTCATTTGCTTTTTTTCTAATTTAGGAATTCCCTCAATTTGTTCAGCATTAAATAAAGTAAAATAATAAACAATTGGTTTTCTTAAATTAATAATAGTTTTCTTTTCATTTCCATCTTCATCTTTTTCAATTTTTTCTTTTGTCCAAATCCATTTTTCACACACAGTTCCATTTTCTTCATTTTTAACTTTCCATCCTTGCTCTTTTGCTTGTAAAAAAGTTATCCATCTAGGATCTTGATAATTCATTTTTTTTGCTTGAAAAGCTAGTCTAATTCTATTTATTCCTTGATACTTTACTTGTGTTATAGGATTTTGTGGTCTAAGTGCTTCTTTATTCCATCTATCAATTGCAAAAAAATATCCTCTTTTCATATCTTCTATAACTTCTTTTACAATTTCTCTCCTACTATTTTCTACAATTTCTCTTGCAGATGGCATAAGTTATTCCTCCTCATCTTTTGCAGTATTTTTTTCATTTAATACAGCATTACATTCATCTAGCATATACTCTTTGTTTTCATATTTTGATTTCATTTTTCTCTCCTTTCTATCTCTTAAAATTAAAATCGACAGATAGTGCTTAATCCACATCTATCTGCCGACTTATTCATATTATCATTATATTACCTTTATATTAGTTATTCAATTCCGTTTTATTTCCCTTTTTTCTAATACTAAATAATAAAACATTCTGTCCATTTATACTCATTTCCAACATAGTAATCTCTAGCATATACTTTTATAGTCCCAAATTTATATATTATTTTGTTTTTTACTCTACTTTCTGTAAAAGTAAATTGATTTGTACTATTTACTATGCTTTCATCTATTATTACTTCATATCCATAATTTTTCATATAATCAGATTCATTAGCTTTAATTGTATTAATTAACTTTTCTGTCATTTCTTTATTATACTTAAAACTTTCAACCTTTGTAGTATCTTCTTTAATTTGTGTAGAATTATTATCATTTTTACTACTATTAGTTGGTGTATTACTATTTCCACTATTATTAGAATTGTTGTTTTCTTTTCTTGTTTTCTTTTCTTCACTACTAGTAGTCGATGATTTATTCTGATTACTTTGATTTTGTGTTATTTTCTTTTCTGTAGATTGAACCTTCTTTTCTTCTTGTTGTTGTTTTGGAATTTCCTTTTTAATTTCTTTTAATTCAATACTACTGTCTTTTTCAACTTCTGGTTCAATACTTTCATTCACATTATCTTGTTGTTGTTCATCTGTTGTTTCTGTAGTTTCTTTTGATTCTTCTTGCATCTCTGCTATAATAGAATTTTCTGAATCAATATTCTCTGTCGTTTCTTCATTGTTTGCTTCAGCTTTATTAAATTTGTTATTAATTACTATAATTGCTGATATTATTATAATAATTATTTCTAGGAGAATAACTCCTAATATGATTTTTTTTGCTATGTCTTTCATTGACACCGCCTCCTTTGACTAAATTTATTCGGAAATTCCTTCTTAGTGGACAACACCATGCAAAATAGATAAATAGTCAAGGTCAGGCGATAGCCTGTTCATTTTAACCTTGACTATTTATCTATTTTGCGTATACTTTCTAAAGAAGGAATTTGAGAATAAAGTTAAAGGAGATTACTATACACTTTTTTTAATAATTATTCTTTTTATATTTCTTCTTGATGTATATCTTCAAGAGAACTGTTCGTTTTCTGTATTTCTTGATATTTTTCATAACCATAATGTTCTATTTGGTTCTTATTTGTAATTAATGTTGCTGTTCCTCCAAATGCCTGAACTATAAATCCATTTGCTTTGGCAACTTCCATTACTTCATCCCATTTTTTATCATGTTTTTCTGCAAGTTCATCTAAATCTTCCTTGTCCATATTTTCCTACCTTTCCGTTGCTATTACACACAACCTTTTACTTCTTTGATTTGCAATACAAGTTATCATTGTTATTTGATTGCTCTCTGTTGGATTTAAAACACTTAAATCTGTTTCTTCGATTTCTTTTATTTCTGATACATAGTATTTTTGCTCTGAATATTTTGTTATATATGTAACTTCTGCACCTTTTTTTATATCTTTTAAATTTTCAAAAAAGTTCTGATTATTTCCTCTATTATGTGCTGCTAAAGCTATATTTCCTGAAAAATATGAGCTTTCTGTAAAATGACCTATTGCATCCTTTAAAATTGATAAATCTGTCCCATCTTTTATTGGTGCATATAAATTTATACTATCTATTTTTAAATACCCTATATATTCTGTATCATCATATGTTAAAACATCATTTGTTTTTTCATTAATAATATTTTCATTATTAATATTGTTTTTATTACCAACTGCAATTAAATATATATTTATTCCAAATATAATCGTCACTACAATTATAAGTATAATAATTGCTATATTATAAGGTTTCTTCATCCTCTTCCTCCTGTTCAATATTATTGTATTTTGAAAAATCATCATTTCCTAATGCACATTGTAATAAAATTCGACTATTAGTTTTTTCTAATGCTTCCAAGGATATTTTATTGTTTTTATATGCCATACATATTTCATCAGCTACCTTATTTTCACTTAAATTTTCTTCATTTTTTCGCCAAGCTTCATCTATTACATTAAGTAGTCTTTCTTGCATTTTTAGATCTGGATTATCTAAAACGGAATTAATTGAATTTAATATTTCAAAATCTGACAAATGCACCTTTTCATATGGCTCTAATTCATAATAATATGCAAGTCCTACATTGTAAATATTTTTCCATCTATTTTCTTTTGGCAAATCAACAAATTCTTTTTTCACATCTGATATATTTTCTTTTATAAAAGACATATAATCTTTACTTTTACTAGCTAAGAATTTACTAACCATAAATACAACAAAATCATTGAATACTTTTATTGGATCTTGATTCTCTATTATTGAAGGAGGAAATTGATCAATTATATTTCCATATTCATTGTGCATAGTCCCTAATAGATATGCAAATTCTGTTACATATTCTTGCTCATATCTGTTCATTTTCATCTTCTTCCTCCTTCTCATATATTAAGTCTTCATCTTGTTCGTCCAATCTTGAAAATAAAGAATCTATACACTTTTTTTTACTTTTATATTCATCAATATACATCTCTCCACTCGTATTATCTATTGCAAGATATGTATCTCCATCTCTACATATAAAATACCCTATGTATCTTTCTGGATATATTTTGTCATTGCCGAATATTTCTAACATCTCATTAACTTCATCTGTTGTAACCACTTTAATGCTTTTTTGTTTATAACATTCAAACTCTTTACATTTTTCGTTTAATTCCACTATTAACTCTATTGCATTTTTGTTGTTTATAATTACTTTATCCTTATCAATATATTTGTAAAAAAAATCTGTTTCACTTATAAAATGTTTTAACATATTGTAAACATCATCTTTGAATTCACCTTTGAAATTATTTTCATTCAAAAAATCTCTTATTACCTCTCTACAAGTCATTGAATGTTTGAACATATACCCTTTAATTTGAATTAGTTTGTCAATAAATTTTCTTAAAACATCGCCTTGTGTTTCTTCTGATAAATCATATTCTTCATAATATTCTGGACAATAATCTAGCCAAAAAACCATATCAAACTCATAAATTTCATCTGATGTATCCATATAACAATCTGCAACTCTTTCATCATTACTTATTCTTTCAAAAATTTCATTATAATTTTCTTTAACAAATCCATTATCATCGTAATTATCAACAGACATACGATAATTGAATTCGCTACACTCTTCTATTGAATCTTCAATTATTTTATTCGCATAATATTTTATAGCTTCTTTTTTTGTCATTGTAATTTCAATTTTTTGTTCCATATCTATTCCTCTATTTCTTGTTCTAAAGTATCAGTATTTACATATTCAGCTTCCTTTTCTTTTGAGGTTGCAATTTTTAAAAAATATCTATCAGCATGAGTTGGATTGTTATTAATTTCTCTTACATAATAACTTATATTATTCACTTCCTCTGGATTATCCTTTATTTCTAAATATGAGTCTCTAATTGCATATGCTTCTTCTGGGGTCATTGCTTCAACTACTGCTTTTCCATCTATTTTAGTGAATTTTAATGAACATTCTAATTGCATCTTTCCATCAATTTCAGTCTCTTTTAAACAATAAAATCGTTCTTCTTTTATATCTTCAATACTTGTAATTATAGACTTATTCCCATACCCAGAGATAGCTCTTTTTAATGTATCGACTTTATCATTTAAACTTTTAAATTCAAGTTGTTTAGGAGCTGTTTCAGGTCTATTACTTTCTCTTTCTGGTTCATTCTGCCTTCTCCATGCAGGTTGCTCAACTTTTCCATAAATTACTCTATTTATAAAAAATAGGAAGTTTCTATCTGATTTTGATAAATATTCTTTTTCTTTATTTTCATTCAAAATATCATTTATTTCTTTTTTAATAGGTTCTAATCTTTTTATAGACCAACCTCTTTCAAACTCTTGAACAAACTGATTCATTTTTCCAACTAAATTTCTTATTTGATCACTATGTTCTGGGAAATTTTTTTCCTCATTATTTACATTTTTTACATTTTCTACTATACTTTCTGTTCCTATATTTTGTTTTTCTTCTACCTCTATGTTTTCTTGATTTTTTACATTATTATTTTTCTTTTTATTAGACATATTAAAATCCTCCTTTAAATTATAATTTCTATATATTGTGAATTAATATATACTTGTTTTTTTATCTTATCTATTTGTAAATATATAGTTTTATTTTGCATTTTTCTATATATTTTGTTATTTAATTTTAGACAATACATATTACTTTTGGTCTTGTACTGATACTTTGTTAAATCAATTATTTTATTCTTTTTATTAATTTTAAATCTTCCTATCAATTTATTTCCTTTATCAGTTTTATTATAAATTTTTATATTTTTTTGATTAAATAATAATAAAGCTGTTAATATTCCTATTCCAAGACCACTAATAATTATTGGTATAATTCTATTTTCTTCTTTTTTTACTTCTTCTGGTTCTTCAATTCGATTATAAGATATTGTGTATTCATATAATGGATTTTTCCTTTTTGCATCGCCACTATATGTTACTGTTACTTCATATTTATTAGGATTTTTCTTTTTCAAAATCGTTTGATATTTCATTGTTCCTTTATAACTTTTTGGTACTTCTTGTCCATCTATTATCTCAATATCTTCATTTCTCCAATCAACATTTATCAAATAATATACTTTATTATTAATGTTAATTTCTTTTGCTATATTATTTAGGTCATTTTGAGAATAATTGTTAAATTCAATTTTCTTTTCGTCTATTTCTTCATAACTACCTTGATCAATTGTTTTTAATTCAATATTAGTAATAGGCAATTCTCCTTTAAATTCTTCATTTTCAAAAGAATATGTATTCCCAAAATATTTTTTTATTTTTTCTTCATTGTTTGTATCTAAAATTTCAGTTCTTTGTATAATTTCATTTTCAATATTATTATCAGTATCATTTCTTTCTATTGAAGAAGTTGTATAAAGAATCCCATTAATTTCAATATCTTTAGTAAAGTCTTCTAAAATTGTTTTTTCTTCTGACAAATATCCTTGAACAGTTGTAACTGCACCATTATTATATTCAGTTGTCTTATTTTCCTCATAAGCATTTACTACACTATATTGAATAAGCATAAAAAATATTGAACCTAATAAACAAATTTTCTTTGCTTTCAAAATTTTCTCCTCCTTTTCTTTAAATTAGCAAAAAAAATGCTTGGCTTTTGTAAGCTAAGCATTTTTTTATACAATATCATTATATATCTGTATAATTATTTATTCAATTCCGTTTTATTTCCCTTTTTTCTAAATTTATTTTATATTTTTTTTATTTACTATATTTGTCTCAATTGCTTTCTTTAATTTTAATATATAAATATGGTTTGTTTTTACATATTGTGTCCAATTTCCTTCATATTGTTCTATAATAGATTTTAACTCATTTGATAAATCAAGTATCATTGTCTCTTTAATATTGTACTTTAAAATAAGATTTAATGTAAATTCTAAAATTTCATCTGATAACTTTTTTTCATATTCTTTTTTTATAATCATTATATTTTCTGGAACAAAATCTTTTTTTACTCGTTCATATTCACTATTTTTATATGATTTCTCATATATTTTTCTTGCTTGTTCTTCAATATTTATAAAAAATATATATTTGTTTTTTCGCATCTGATTATTGTCCATAAACTTCTCCTAATTTCTAATTATTCTTATTATATTTTAACATAATGAATAAGTATTTTTCAATATATATTTATAATGAAAAA
>CAKPRA010000024.1 GCA_934180065.1 uncultured Clostridia bacterium
TGGAATACATATGGACACCTATTTACACAAGATGCAAATTATAAATTATATGCAACACCAGTAGAAACAGACAAAGACATAATAACAGTGGCAGTAACAAGAAGTAGATATTCAAGTAGCAGTTATCAAACAGGTGCAATAGCAGATATAAACGGAATGGTATATACAGTAGGATATAATGAGTACGGTGAAGTAGGAAATGGAACAACCGAAAATACAATAACACCAGTATGTATAAGTCAAGTTAAACTAAAAGTAATACCAAATACTATTAATTACAAAAAAGCAGGTGATACTGGAGAAAAAATAACATATTCAGTATCAGCAGGATTTAACTTATTATATGAAACAATAGATCAGGGAAATTGTGAATTTAAATCATTAGATGAAGATATAGCAACAGTAGCCGATGATGGTACAGTAACAGCAACTGGAAATGGAAGTACATTTATTAAAGTATACAACAAACAAAATGATTGCTATGCAAGAGTTAAAGTTCAAGTTAATGGGGAACAAGGACGTACTCAAGCTAAAATAGTAGGTGGATGGAATTATTTTGTAGCACTAAAATCAAATGGTGAAGTTTGGACTTGGGGATATAATGGATATGGACAACTAGGTATGTCAGATAAAATAAATAGATTAAAACCAACAAAAACAAGCATATTTGATTCAAAAGATGAAAATCAAAAAATATATGCAATAGATGTAGCAGCAGGTGCATATCATACAGTTGTATTAAAATCTGATGGAACAGTATGGACTACAGGATACAATGGATATGGTCAACTTGGAGATGGTACTACAGATAATCAAGTAGATTTTATTAAAGTAGAAGGTATTCCAGAAAAAGTAGTTGCGGTTTCTGCAAATTATTACACATCATATGCATTAACAGAAAATGGAAATGTATATGGTTGGGGATATAATTATTATGGTCAACTTGGAAATAATAGTTCAAGTACAGCATATGTACCAGTAAAAATGCAAAAAGTATCAAATATTATACAAATATCAGCAGGTCAAAATTATGTAACAATGTTAGATGCTGATGGAACAGTATGGAGCGTTGGATACAATGAAAATGGCCAATTTGGTTTAAACAATACAAATAATTACTATTTACCACAAAAGATGAAAAATGAAGAGGGTACAGGAGTTCTTAAAAATATTAAAAAAGTATCAGCTGGAACTATTCATACATTAGCTTTATCAGAAGATGGAATTGCATATGCAGTTGGATATAATGGATATGGTCAATTAGGAATAGGAAATAATAGATCAAAATACTTACCAACAAAAATTATTGACGATTCTGGTGAAGTTGTTAAAAACATCAAAAATGTGGAGGCAAATGGATATTCAAGTATTGTTTCTGTAAAACCAAGTAGCATAACAGATTCTGAAGGAAATACAACAAAAACAGCAGGAATTTATGTTACTGGATATAATAATTATGGACAATTATTTACTAAAAATGCTACAAATAGAAATACATTAATTAAAGTACAAGAAGATAAAAACATAATAACAATGGCAAGTACTAAAAATATATCATATCAAACATCAGCAATTGCAGATGACTTAGGTTTAGTATATACAGTTGGATATAATGGCAATGGTGAGATGGGTGATGATTCTACAAGTACAACAACAGAGCCAACAAGTATTTCTGAAGCAAGTTTAAAAGTAAATAATTCAAAAATAGTATTAAACCTAGATACTAATAATACAACGAAAAAGATAGATGCAAATACTGATTTAGGATTTAACTTATTATTTGATACAGTAACTGATGAAGTTGTTAAATTTAAATCAAGAGATACAAAAATAGCAACAGTAAGTGATACTGGTGTTGTTACAGGAAAATCTTATGGAAAAACACAAATTGAAGTAACAACAAATAAATTACCTAATACAGTATTAGTAGATGTAGAAGTATTAAGAAAAAATGATATAACAATACCAAAACTTGTTAGTGGTCAGGACTTTACAATAGCATTAAAAGCTGACGGTACAGTATGGTCTTGGGGATATAATTACTATGGTCAATTAGGACTAGGTGATAATTCTAATAGATATAAACCTACTGAATTAAATATAAATAATGTAGTTGATATATCTGCCGGAAGTAATCACGTATTACTATTAACAAAAGATGGAAAAGTATATTCATTTGGTTCAAATAGTTATGGTCAATTAGGTAGAAATGGAAACACACTTGTACCAGAGAAAATTACAACATTAGAAAATGTAACTAAAATTTCTGCGGGTAGTTATCATTCTATGGCTGTAACAGAAGATGGATCTGTTTATACTTGGGGATATAACGGAAATGGACAACTTGGAAATGGAACTTCAACAAGTAACGCAGTTCCAAGCAAAATTAGATTAAAAAATATAATAAAAATTGCAACTAACAATCAAACTTCAACAGCTATTGATGGTGATGGAAACCTATATGCGTGGGGATATAATGGATATGGACAACTTGGAAATGAAACAACATCAAATGTATATCTTCCAAGAGCAGTGTTGTCATTAAGCAATATTGTTGATGTTGCAGTTGAAAATAATACAATTATAGCAGTAGATAAAAATGGAAATGTTTTATCTAGTGGATATAATGGTTATGGAAATTTAGGAAATAACACAAAAACAACTAGATATAAATTTGAAAAAGTTATAGATCATATTGATACAATAACAACAGGCGAAGGTGATAATACCACAACAACTGAAAATCCTAAATATTTAACAGATGTTAAATCTATTGAAGCAGGAAATAATTATGCAATTGCAATAAAGAATGACGGAACAGCCGTTACTTGGGGTTATAACGGTTATGGCCAATCTGCAAATGGAAATACTGAAAATAACTTATTACCTGTAAAACTACATTACGGTGTAGATAAAGATGGAATAGATGAAATAATTTGTGCATCAGCTGGTGAAGGTACAACAGTATTGGCAAGAGCAGATGGAAAAGTATGGTCTATAGGTAAAAATAGTTATGGACAATTAGGTGATAGTTCTGTAACAAATAAAAATGAATTTGTATGTATTAGTAAACCAATTTTATTATTCGAAGAAACACCAATAAGAATAAAAGGAATTGGAAATAGCAAAAATGCAAAAGTTAGTATGTCTCAAGGATTTAACCTATTATATAATAGTGTAGATAATTCAGAGCTTACATTTACAAGTAGAAATAAATCAATAGCAACAGTAGAAGAATCAACAGGTAAAATAACATCTGTTAAAAAAGGTAAAACACAAATATCTGTAACAGATAAAATTTCAGGACAAACAACTTCAGCAGATGTATATGTATTAGGTGAAGAAGATATTACATTCCCACAAATTGAAAGTAGCAATTATGCAACAGTAACTTTAAAAGCTAATGGGGAAGTTTGGAGTTATGGTTATAATGGCTATGGTCAACTAGGAACTGGTGATACTTCAAATAAAATATTACCAACATATACAGGAATAAATGGAATAATGCAAATAGCTCTTGGTAATGAACATACAGTGGCTGTAGATAAAGACGGACACGTATGGACTTGGGGTTACAATAATTATGGCCAATTAGGAAATGGTACAACTGGAGGAGTAAGCACTGAAAAAGTACAAGTAAAATCACCAGATGGAGAAGGCGTATTGGAAAATATTATATCTGTAGCAGCAGGTAATTCATATTCTGTAGCATTAGATAAAGACGGAAATGTGTATACTTGGGGATATAATGGATATGGACAACTTGGTTTAGGTGATGGAAATTATAGAGCATTACCTGTTAAAGTTGATGGCTTACAAGGAATTATTAAAATTAAAGCTGGAAATGTTTCTACATTTGCAATTGATAATAATAATAAATTGTGGTCAGCAGGATATAATGGATATGGAAATTTAGGGGATGGAACAACTGGTAATAAAACATCATTTGTTAAAATAGATGCTCTTGAAAATGTAGCTGATGTTTCAGCTAGTCCAACAAATAGTACAATTGTGTTGTTATTAGATGGAACTGTATGGGGATTTGGTAATAATGCAAATAATGCTTTAACAAATGTTGGTGGAGCAATACCTCAACAATTACAAGGACCAGATGGAGCTTTAGATAATGTAACAGCTATAGGAACTGGATATTATTCAGGATATGCAATTACTTCTGAAGAAAAAGTTATTGCTTGGGGATTGAATAATTATTCACAATTAGCATCAGGAGATACATCAACTAAATCAGTACCTGTATTTATGAAAGATAAAGATGGAAATGATTTTACAGATGCAATGATTATATCTGGAGGAATTTATAATACAGAGCTTGCTAAAAACGATGGTACTGTATGGTCAATTGGATATAATGGATATGGTGAATTAGGAGATGGTTCAACAACTTCTAAAAATAAAATTGAATGTATTTCAACACAATATATTAAATTACAAGAAAGAGAAGTTACATTAAAATTATCAAATCCAGAATATCAAATAAACCCAGAAACAGTTTATGGATTTAACTTATTATTTGATGTTGTTGAAAATAATGGATTTGAATATGAATCATCTGATAATAATATTGCAACTGTTGATAAAACAACTGGTAAGGTTGTGGCAAAAAATACAGGAAGAGCATATATAACATTAAAATGTAAAAATTCAGATGATGAAGCAAGAGTTGTTATAAATGTAATTGCAGAAGATAAAAAAGTTAGAGAAAAAGTTGAAGCAGGTAATATTCATTCATTAGCCTTAAAACAAGATGGAACAATTTGGAGTTGGGGAGATAATTCTCAAGGCGAAATGGGAAATGGTCAAATTAATTCTATTAAGACAGATGAACCAACACAAATTAAAACAGGAGTGTATACAGAAGTTAAACAAGAGCAAACAGATGAAGGCTCTACACAAATAACAACAACACAAATTGAGGTTAACTTAGATAATATTAAAGATATAGCAGCAGGATATTATTATAATTTAGCTGTTGATAGTGATGGATATGTATATTCTTGGGGATATAATGGATATGGTCAATTAGGAGATAACACAAATGAATCAAGAGCAATTCCAACAAGAATTGAAGGATTAGATCATATTTCTAAAGTATACATCTATGGAAATGCAAGTATGGCAATTAGTGAACAAGGTGAAATTTATGTATGGGGTTATAAATATTCTAAGGTTCCAACCAAAATTAATTTCTATAGCAAAGCAGTAGATATACACGGAAAATTAATATTAGCAGAAGACGGAAGTGTTTGGTATTTATCTGAAAATCCAAGTAGAATAGCTGGATTACAAAATATTGTAGAAATAGCTTCTGAAGATAATTATTATTCTGCATTAGATACAAAAGGTCAAGTATGGGTATGGGGATATAATGGATATGGTCAACTATCTCAAGGAAATAGATCAAATGTAGATGAACCAGTACCTGTAAAAGTACAAAAGAATAGTGAAAATACAGAAGAACTTGAATATGAAGTACTAAAAGATATTGTTGAAATAAAAGCTGGAAATGATAACTTACAAATGGTATCTAAAGATGGCTCATTATATGTTTCTGGATATAGTGGATATGGACAATTAGGAACAGGTGAATATAATTCATATATTACAATAGCAACTAAAGCTAAAAATATGGATAAAACAAAATTTGTAGATTCTAATGCTTATCACAGCATTGCTTCTGATACAAGCGGTTTTGTTTATACATCTGGATATAATGCTTATGGAGAGCTTGGAAATGGAACATATACACAATCAAATGAGTTCGGTGCAATTGGAGATACATATGTACATGTAAGTGAAAATAGAGTAGCAATAGAAGAAGGAAAATCTAAAAATATTAAAGCATCATTAGATAATAAGTTTAATTTAATTAAAGATACAGTTGATAGTGGAAATATTACATACGAATCTTTAAATAATGACATTGCAACAGTTGATTCTGATGGAACAATAAATGCTAAACAAATGGGAACAGTAGAAATTATTGCAACTCATACAATTACACATAAATCAACAGCAGTATTTGTTCAAGTAGTACCAAATGAAAAAACAACAGTTCCAAAAGTTGAAATTGGTGATACACATTCTGTAGCATTAAAAGCAGATGGAACAATTTGGACTTGGGGAAATAACTCTGATGGTCAATTAGGTATTGGAGATAATGTAAATAAGACTTACCCAACAAAAGTAATTGAAATTGAAAATGCAATAGATGTTTCAGTAGGTTATTATGACACTGTAGTTGTTAAAAAAGACGGAACAGTTTGGTCTTGGGGATATAATGGATATGGTCAATTAGGAGATGGAACAAGCTCTAGTAGAACAAGTCCAGTACAAGTAATAAGACAAGATGGGGCATTTTTAACAAAAATTGTAAAAGTATCAGCAGGAACTTACCGTACAGTAGCATTAGATGAAGATGGTAATGTATGGGTATGGGGCTACAGATATGGAAGCTCAGCAGTTAAATTAGCTAATTTGAAAAATATTATTGATATTTCACCAAATTATGCAGTAAATCAATCTGGAGAAGTATTTAAAGTTGATACTCAAGAAATAAAATTACAATTAGCTAATATTATAAGAGTTTCTGAAAGCTCAAATCATGCATTATTCTTAACAAAAGCTGGAAAGGGATATAGTATTGGCGCAAATAATAAAGGTCAATTAGGTGATGGAACAACAACTGCAAAATCAAATCCAGTTATGATTCAAAATAGCACTGGTGTACAAACATTAACTGATATTAAAGAATTAAAAGCTGGAACAGAATTTTCAATTGCTATAATGAAAAATGGAGATACTTATACTTGGGGAAGTAACGAAAATTATAAATTAGCAACAGATCAAGAAAATTATAGAGTATATCCAAAGAAAAACGAGCAAACAAATAAAGCAATATTTGGTGATGCAGGACCAAACAATGGTGCAATTATTGATGAACAAGGATATGTTTATACTTGGGGTTTAGGAACATACGGTAATTTAGGAAATAAATTATATGTTGATTCATCAGTACCAGTATTAGTTGGTGCTCAAGAAGCCGGACTTAACGAATATGACATAGTATTACATAAAGGCGAAACTTACCAAATTGTTGTAACAAATAAAACATTTAATGTTTTAAAAGAAGTTCAAGAAAAAGGTGAAATGAACTATAGTATTGGAAATAGTCAAATTGCAACTATTTCTAGCAGTGGACTTGTAACAGGTGCAAAAGAAGGAAAAACAACAGCTATTGTAAATAAAGTTGGATCAGATTCAACAAGCATTGCAAATGTTACAGTTTTACCAGATGGCGTAGATATTGAACCAATGGCTAAAACTTGTATGTCACATACAGTTGTTTTAAAAGCTAATGGAACAGTATGGAGCTATGGTGTAAATTCAAGTTATGAATTAGGTAATGGAACTACAACAAGTAGTGATAGACCTGTTCAAGTTAAGTTTCCAGAAGGAACAATAATTAAACAAATAGCAGTAGGTAATACTCATAACTTAGCATTAGATACTGATGGAAATGTTTGGGGTTGGGGTGTAAACTCAAATAATTCATTAGGAAGAACAGCAAGCAAACCAGTAAATTTAGGAATTAGCAATGTTAAGAAAATTGCTGCAAATAATGATCAAAGTATGATATTAACAACAGATGGATATGTATATGTATGGGGATTAAATGTAAATGGTGAATTAGGTACAGGAACATACAATACAGTAAAAACACCTACTTTACTAAATTATGTAAGTGATATATTAGATATTTCATTAGGTAAAAATCATTCTATATTATTAACAACAAATGGAAAAGTTTTGACTTCTGGTTTAAATGTCTATGGTCAAACTGGAAAAGAAGAAGGAAAATCTAATACATTTACACAAATAGAAGTACCAGTAACAATTGGTAAAATATCTGCAGGAGATAACCATAGTGTATTATTAAGCACAACTGGAGATGTATATACATTTGGATATAATGAACAAGGTCAGTTAGGTCTTGGAACAAAACGAAATGTAAAAATTCCTACAAAAACAAATGTATCAAATATTATGGATATTTCAGCAGGTAAAAATCAAACAATAGTACTTGGTGCAAATAGAATATTATATTCAACAGGTTCAAATAGTAATGGACAATTAGGACTTGGAATTAAAGATGATAAATTATTATTTACTGAAATTACAAAAGTAAATGATATGATGTCAATATCTTGTGGAAATACATATAATGTAGCTATTAAATATGATGGTGATGTATATGGTTGGGGGGATTATTATCACGGAACAACAGTTGTTAAAACAAGAACAAATAGCAGAATACCTGTTAAAGTTGGTAATGATTCAACATATATAGAAGAGCCAGAAATAAGTGTTAATGTAGATGGAACTAAACAAATACAAGTTACACCAAAATATAGCTTTAATGTATTCAGAGATGATGAAGAAGAAAGTGATTTCAAATTTGAAAGTATTAATAATGAAATTGCAACTGTTAATGAAAAAGGTGTTGTAACAGGTGTAAAAACAGGAACAACTTGGGTTAAAGTAATTGAAAATAGTACAGGAAAACAAAACATTGTAATTGTAAGAGTTATTGAAAAAGATGCAAAATATGTACCTCAAATTGCCGGCGGAGATGGATATGCAGCAGTATTAAAAAGTGATGGTAGTATTTGGGGATTTGGATATAATTCTGACGGTCAATTAGGTAATGATAAATTAATACCAATAAATATACCAAGTCAAACTAATATTTTAGCAACATATAAACAAGTTGATGCAGGAAAGAAATTTACATTAGCTTTAAGAGCAGATGGAACTGTATGGGCTTGGGGAGATAATACTTATGGTGTATTAGGACAAGGTAATAGAGTTTCTGCAAGAAAACCAGTACAAGTACAATCATTAACAAATATAGTGGCAATTTCAGCAGGTGATAATCATGCTATAGCATTAGATTGTTTAGGAAATGTTTATACATGGGGATTAAATTCTAGCGGACAATTAGGTAATGGAAATACACAAACAATAAGTGCACCAGAAAAAATTAATAGTATAGGAAATCAAATTGTTGGTGTATCTGCTGGAGGAAACTTAAGTGCAATAGTTGATTCAACCGGTGCTGTGTATGTATTTGGTGATAATAGTAAAGAGCAAATTGAACAATTTAGGTATAATTATGATGAATTTGGTCAAAAGATTTTACCAGCACTTAATACATATATTTCAGAGCCAGTAAAAATGAAATCAGTTAACAATGCTGTTAAAGTAGAATGTTTACAAAGTGGATTTGTAATATTAAAAACAGATGGCAGTGTTGTGAAAACAAATAAATATGCTAAAGAGCAAGATACAGAGCTAGAAAATGTAGCTATAAGTAATATAGTTGATATTTCTGGAAAAAATGAAAACATTGTGTTATTGGATAAAGATTTAAATACATATACTTTTGGAGATAATAAAGAAGGCCAAGCTGGTATAGGTACAACAAGTGATAGAGTTATTTTACAAAAGGTAAATATGATTGAAGAAAAGACATATTTCAATATTGGTGCAGGATATAAAAATAACTATATAATTGATACAGAAGGATTTATATATGGTGCGGGTTCAAATGAATATGGTCAACTAGGAAATAGTACATATGATAATAGTTTACAATTTACATTAGTTGGAGATAGAAAATTTGAGATTGTTCCAGATGCTAGAACTATGAAGCAACCTGAAGAGGAAACTGTATCAATAGAGGCAAATGTATTTAATGTGTTTAATCATAATAAAAGGAAATTAACTGATTATGAATGGAGTTCAAGCAATACAGATGTTGTAGTAGTTAATAATGGTGTTCTTGTATCACAAGATATGGGAACTGCAACAATTACTGCAAAAGATAAGGCAACAGGTGCAACAGCAACAGCATTAAGAGTTGTTCAACCATTAGATGAACAAAGAATTGATACTATTAGTGTAAATGGTAAAGAAGCAAAAATATCTGGTGAAAACAAATATGAAGTTTCAGTAGAAAAAAATCCAGATGGAACAGGAACACTAGTAATAAAAACAAAAGATAGTACAGATCAAATTAGTATTGATGAAGGTACAACATATTCAGAGGGAACATTGACACAAGATATACAATTAGATACTAAAACAAAAATAGTAAAAATAAGAGTTAAAGTTAGCAATGGAAAATTAGTTGATTATATATTAACAATTAATGTAATTTCAAATGATGCAACTTTAGCAGAGCTAACTGTTGATGATGTTGTTCCTACAGCAATAAGCTCTACAGAATACGAAATTATTGTAAAAGATACAGTAACAAAACCTGTAATTCATGCAGTAGCAAATTATCGTAAAGCAACAGTAAGCATAGATGCAGGTATTCCAGAAAAGAAAGAATCAACAAAAACAGTTGATATTTCAACTGTAATAAAGAAAACTATACCTATCCAGGTAACTGCAGAAAATGGAGATGTGGTAACATATAGTTTAACAATTTATAAACAAGATGCCTTAACTCAATTAGAATCAATAATGGTAAATGGAAAAGAAGCAACAAAATTAAGTGAATTTGATTATAAAGCTATTATTTCAAAAGATATTGATTCTTCAGAAATTATTGCAAATACAATATACTCAAAAGCTAGAGCAGAAATAAATGGTTTAGGCGAAGAAGTACAAATTACTAAAAAAACAGTAGCTACTATCCAAGATGAAACTATTGTAAAAATTTATGTAAGAGCTGGAGAAGGAGAAAACGAAAGAGAAAAAGTATATACATTAACTATTGACAAAGAAGGAACAGAAGATATTCAAGGATTATTTTCTGTAACTGTAAATGGTAAAGAAATTAAGCCTGTAGGCAAAATTTATAATGCATATATTGGAGATAAAACAAGTTCAGTTACAGTAGAAGCTATAACAATTAGTGATAAAGACTTAGTAAAAATTGGTGATACAGATGCTAAAGTTCATATTTCTACACAAACTGTGGAAATAAATGAGGGTATAACAACATATACAATTACTGTAATAGATCCAGAAGATAGTACAAAAACAAAAGAATTTACTTTAAATATTAAAAAGCCATCAGCAGATAATTCATTAATGTCTATAACTGTTGGAAATAAAGAATTTTCTAAAGAAGCTGTTAAACAAAATGGTTCAAATATTTATAAAGTTAGTATTTCTGATAAATATGAAAAAGTAGATGTAATAGCAAAAGCAAACTATGAGCAAGCTGATGTTAGTGTAAATCACGAAGAATATGAAAAAGGTATTTCATCAAGAGAGGTTCAAACTGGGGAAAGTGAACCTATAAAAGTGGATATATTAATAAAAGCTACAAATGGTGATGTTGCTACATATACATTAGAAATTTATAAAGAAAATAGTAACAATAATTTGAAACAAGTAACTGTAGATGGAAATAAAGCAACACTAAGTAAAACTGAAAATGATACATATGAATATACTTTAGATAAAGTTGTAGATAAAGTTACAATTGGAGCAATTGCAGAAGAGCTTTCAAGTAAAGTTGGAATAAATTCATATGAACAAGAAAAATCTGCTTCATATAGAGATGTTAAATTTGAAGGTAGATCAATTACTGTAAGCATACCAGTAACATCAGAAGATGGAACAACTAGAACATATAAATTAATTGTGTATGCACTTCCTGATAATGTAAATCTTTCACTTGTAAAAGTAAATGGTAAAACAGCAAATGCAGTACCAGTTAATAAATATGAGGCAAGAGTAAACAAAAATGCAACAAGTTTTGAATTATATGCAATACCTGAAGATTCAAAAGCTAAAGTACAAATTGATAGTAATACAGAAGTTACAGGAACAGCAAATGCAACAATTAGTAAAAATTCAGATGAAGTAACTGTTACAATAAAAGTAACAGCTCAAGATGGAACAACTCAAACATATACAGTAGTTGTTACAAATCAATCTGATGATTGTAAATTAGCAATATTAAAAGTAGATGGGGAAACATTACAACCAGACGAAACAGGAGTTTATAAAGTTGATAAAAAATTCTTAACAGAGTCTGTTGATGTTCAAGCAATTGCAAATAATAATTATGCATCAGTAAGTATTAATGAAACAACACCTACTCTTGAAGAGCAAACATCAAATGTTACAACACCAGATATGTCTAATACTATAAAAATCAAAGTTATAGCAGAAGATGGTACAAGTAAAGAGTATACTTTAATAGTAAATAAATTATCTAATGAAACAGTAGCAAAAATAACGATATCTTATGTGGTAGATGGAGTTATTAAAGAGCAAGATGTTGAATTAGATGCAAATAATAAAGGTACGTTAAGAATACAAAATCAAGAATCTGTTGATATTAAAGTTGTTGCCAAAGACCCTCTTGCTAAAGTTTCTATTAATGGAAGCTTGAGTGAAGTAAAACAAATGGTCGAAACAATACCTACAATAGAGCAAACTACAAATGTTCCAATTCAAGTAATTGCTCAAGATGGAACAGTTGGAAATTATGAAATTACAATTGTTAAGGCATCAAAAAATAATAATTTGGCATCAATAAGTGCTGATGGAATAGATCAAGATGATATTGTAAAAACATCAGATAATTCATATACAATTAAAATGCCAGATACTATGAATATTCTTAAATTAAAAGCAATTGCTGAAAGTGAATTTGCAACAGTTAAAATTGATGATGGTGAATATTCAAGCAATAACACTCAAGAATCAGAAATTCAAGTTGATGATTTGACAAAACAAATCAAAATATATGTAAAATCTGAAAGTGGTGATATTAAAGAATATTTAATAACAATTCAAAAAGTAACTGATTTAAGATTAGATAGTGTAAAAGTAGATGATCAAGAATGTAGAATTGAAGATGGAAATTATGTAGCATTTATTGATAATGGAACAAAAGAAGTTGCATTAAAAATTACACCAAAAAATAAAGATGCATTAATTGCTACTAAAGAATCTACAGATAGTAAATGGGGAGATGCAGAATCAAAAGATGTTCATATTAAACAAATTAATATAACAGGAGAAGAAACAACAGTATTAATTCAAGCAAAAGATCCTGCAGATTCTACAAGAATTAAAGAATATTCTGTAATTATAAAATATAAATCTTCTAATTCAGATCTAGAGCTTGTTAGAGTTGATGATAAAGATGCAATTAAAATGGATGATGGATATTATGCAATTACTACAATGAGTGCATCTACAAGCAAAATATATGTAAAAGCTGTAAATAAATATGCTAAAGTTTCAATTTCAAGTTTTGAGGCAGAGCAGGGAAGTAGTGTAAGAAATGTTAATTTAAGTAGTGAAAAAATTACAACAGTTGTTGTTACAATAACATCTCAAGATGGAAAATCAACTAATACGTTTAATATATTAATTGAAAGAAAATCTGAAGATACAAGTTGTACAATTTTAATAAATGATTCATTAGCAGATGAAATAGATGAACAAACACATACATATACAAAATATATTGAAAGATCTGTTACTGAAGCAACAATTCTTGTAACTACTGATAGTGATGTTGCAACAGTTGAAATTGCAGGTGAAAAACAAACTAAGTTATTAGCTAAAACAGTAGAAATTGCAAATGAAATAACTCAAGTTGATGCAATTGTAACTGCCGAAAATGGCGAAAAAGTTGTAAATCACATAAACATTGTTAAAAAGTCAACAGATAATACAATTGCAAGTGTTAAAGTTGATGGATCAGTTATAGAAGAAATAGATGGAAAATATGTTGCTACTGTTTATGATAAAGGTAAATCAACACAAGATGTATTAGTTGAAGTTACTGCAAATGAAAAACATTCAACAATACAAATTGGTGAAGGTAAAGAATGGCAACAAAATCCAGCAAGATCTACTGAAACATTTAAAGATGGAAACAGAAAAATTACTTTAAGTATTAATGTAAAAGCACAAGATCAGAATACAGATGTATTAACAAAAGAATTGGAAATTAATATTGTGTCAGATGATGTTTCTATTAAAACTGTAAAAAACGGTGACAATGTTGTAATTGATTATGATGAACAAACACACACATATAAAGAATATCTATCAAAAGATATTGAAGAAGTAAGTCTTTCAATTGAGGCAAATAGCCCTTATAGTATTGTAACTTCTGGTGAAACAACAGGAAAACAAATTATTTCAATAAATAATATTTCTGTTAAAAATCAAGAAGAGGTAGATATAACAGTAACTGTAACTGCAGAATCTGGAAAATCACAAGATTATACAATTAAATTATTAAGAAAATCTGATAATGCAAATGCAGCTCATATTTATGTAGATGGAGTAGATATTATTGATAGATTTGAAGATAAAGATTCAGTACCTACATGTGTAATTTCAATTGAAAAGAATAAAAATAGCACATTAATAGAGGCTATTTCAGAAAATGAATTTGCAAGCATTAAAATTGGTGATACTGATTCAGTAATTAATAAGGCAAGAGCAAATATCCCATTAGATACTGAAAAATCAACTATTACTGTACCAATAGTAATTACTTCACAAGATGGAACTGTAACAAAAACATATAATATTTTATTTGTTAGATTATCAAATGATACTAAAATACAATGGTTAGAGGTAAATAAAAAACACATAATTGAAGATGAAAATGGAAATTATGAAGTTACTGTAAAGGCAACTCAAGATATTGCTAGAGTTAAAATTGTATTGTCTAATATTTTAGCTACTGTAACAATGGGTGGAGATGTAAAACAAGGTGAACTTGAAGAAAACATTATTTTACCTGAAACAGGAGATACTAAAAAGACAATTACTGTAACAGCAATGGACGGAACAGTAAGAACTTGTACATTAACAATTCATAAACAAGTAAATAATTTAGGATTAGAAAAAGTGTACTTAAATGGAAGAATTGCAACTAAAGTAGATGAGGATACATTTAAAATTGATGTTAAAAAGGGAACATCACTAGCAGACATAAAGGCTATTGCAAGTAAGTCTGACGAGTATGTAAGTATTCAAAATAATAGTCAAACTAAGGGTGAAAATACATATAAAAATTGCACAATTACATCAAAAGAAATTCCTATTAAAGTTACTGCTATGTTTGAGGATGAAGTTGATGAACAAAAACAATATAAATTAATAATAAATGAAGTTGAAGAGCCAGATGTTGTCGAAGATTTAAAAGTAACAATTAAATTAGATGATGAGGAAATTCCTCAAGACACAGATGGAAATTATGTAAAAGTTGTAAGCAATGATAAAGATAATGGTGCATTATGGGCTGGAATTACATCAGAAACTTCTAAAGTAAAAATTAAAGACGATAATGGAGAAACAGATTATGAATATCCATCAAGTCAAAAGAATATTACTTTACAAAATGGGGTAACAGAAGTGACTGTAACAGTTCAAAATGGAGCTTCAGAGGAAAAAGAATATATGGTATATATTATAAAAGATACTGAAGATTTAGATAATGCAAACATAAAAGAAATTATTGCTGGTAAAGGAGCTGTAACAGAAGGAGTAATCTCACCAGAGCAAGATGGTTCATATACAACATTTATTAAAAAAGGTGAAACAACAATTGAATTAACAGCAAAATCAGAATATCCATATTCAAAAGTAAGTATTGATGGAAACCAAGAAACAAGAGGAACAAATACAAATAATATTAATATGGGTGATCTATCAGAAAAACAAGTTATTGTAAAAATAACATCTATTGATGGAACAACAGAGCAATATATTGTTAATATTTATCGTGAACCAAGTGAATTAGATTTAAAATCTGTATTTGTGGATAATAGACAGGCAACTAAAGTTGATGATACAAATTATACAATTGATATTGTAAAAGGTACAAAAACTGTTGATATAAAAGCAATTTTATATAGTGATACTGAATATGTATCAATTGCAAATAATGATTTTGAATTACAAGAAAATACATTAAATAATTATGATATTGCAAATGGACTTAAAATAAAAATAATTGCTTCTAATAAACTAGATAATACAGCAGATGATTATGTTCAAAAGGAATATATATTAACATTAACAGAAGTTGACAAAGAAGAAGATTTAAAAGATTTACAATTAACAATTAAGGTAGATAATAAAGAAGTACAAAAACAAGATGATGGAATATATATTGCTAAAGTAAATAAAGAAAACACAAGTAGTATTGTAGAAGCAAGCTCTACATCAATTACAACACAAGTTAAAATAAATGATAAACAATTTAGAGCAAAAACAACTAAAGAAAAGGTTGAATTACCTGAAGATATTACAGAAGTAACAATTTGTGCAAAAAACGGAGCAGGAAATCAAGTTGAATATAAATTGTATATTGTAAAAGAAGGTAGCAAAGAAGATAATGACTTTGGCTTAAAAGAAGTAAAAGCAAATGAAAAACAAGCAACATTAAAAGATGATGGAACATATGAAGTTGAAGTAAAAGCATCAGAAACCAAAGTTAACCTAGAAGCTATCGCTACACAAAAATTAGCATTTGTATCAGTTGATGGTAATAAAGAAACAAGAGGAAGCAATATAAAAGAAATTGATATGACTGATAAAACCATAAAAGAAGTAAAAGTAATTGTAACTTCTTTAAGTGGCGATAAGAAAGAATATACTGTAAAAATTCATAGATTATCTGCAATTTCAGGTAAAGTAATTACTCAAGCTAAAGATTTAAGTAAACAATCTGCAACAATTGTAGTATATAACTCTAATGATACAAGAAAAGAAGATGATCTTGAGGATCCAAGAAAGGTAATTCAAGAAATTCAAATAAATCCAGATGGAACATTCTCTTTAGATTTAGTACCAGATGAGTATGACATAATTGTTAAAAAGACATCTTACTTAGAGCATAGATTAACAAATATAGTAGTAAAAGATGGGGAAATTGTTACTATAGATGATATAAATATTTATGCAGGTGATATTGTTAAATCAGGCGAAATTGAAATTGAAGATTTAGTTTCATTAAATGATAACATTGGGGTAGTTATTACTGATGAAAATAAAGATGAAAAATCAATATATGACCTAAATGAGGATGGAGTAATTGATAAATTAGATAGAAATATCTTAAAGAAAAATTATTCTAAACAATCTCAAACAGTAAAATGGGTAGATCCAAATAGTGTTAAAATATTAAGCTTAGCAAGTAGTAATGAACAACAATTTATAGTACCTTTAAATTGCAAGTACACAATTACTTCAAATTACGGAACCAGAGTTCATCCTATAACTGGGGAAACAAAAAAACATTCTGGAATTGATATAAGTGGAACACACCATGCACAAGTTTTGGCTATTGCAGATGGTCAAGTAACATTTGCAGGAGTTCAAAATGGGTATGGAAATTGCATAGAAATAAAACATACAGTAAATGGAAAAACAATATATAGTTTTTATGCACACTTATCTGAAATAGATGTTAAAGTAGGAGACAAGGTTGTGCAAGGTCAAGTAATTGGTCTTGAGGGTGGAGATCCTAAAACAGATCCAAACCCAGGAAGCAGTACAGGTCATCATTTACACTTTGAAATTAGAACAGCAAGTGGATCTAAAAATGATGTAGATCCTACAGAATATATTGACATATATTAATATTTAAAAACGATGTAAGATTTAGAGAATAGGTGATAAAGCTAAACTGCCGAAAAGTAGTTAAAAATAAGCCTATTCTCTCTTGTTACTATTTCGTAATGTTCTCGGATGTTTATATAATTGTGCTTGAATTCATAGTAAGTATATGATAAATTGAATAAGGGTGGTAATTGATGTTTTGTGCAAATTGTGGAAAAGAGCTATCAGAAAACGCAAAATTCTGTAATTCTTGTGGTAAAGAGGTTCGAAAAAACAATAATGAAATAAATGTAACTTTTCATAGGAAAAAAAGTTTTGTAGGATGTGCTGTTCCAATGGATGTATATATTGATGGAAAACTAATTGGGGCATTGTATAGTAATGGAACTGTACAAACAAAAATATCAAGTGGAATGCACAAGATTGTAATAAGTATGTGGAGTGCAACATTAGAAAAGCAATATGAATTTTCAGATGATTTTAAAAATGTTTATATGGATATAAAAATTAAAATGGGTCTGATAACAAATAAAATTGATATCTATGACATAAGAAATGAAAAATAAATTATAAGGAGAATTTATTATGCGAAAAATATGTGAGTATTGTAAGAGCGAATTAAATGATGGTGATAAATTTTGCCAAAATTGTGGGGCTGAAGTTAAAAGCGAAACTGTAACTTCAACAGACACAGTTGAAAATAATAATATTCAAAATAATGATAATGTACAAAATAATTATCAATATAATGACATCAATGGAAATGCAAAAACAAATCCTTCTGCAATTGCTGGTTTTGTATACCCTTTAGTAGGAATACCTTTGGATATGATAGCTATGGGAATTATGGCTATTATATGTATATGTTTAGGAGTTGCTGCTAAAAATCATATAATAGTATTTAGAAATGAAAGTGATAATTGGTTGTTGGCAACAGCTGCAATAGTTTTTGGAATTATCGAAATTGTATATATAGCAATAGAGTTAATTTTTAGATATATTTAAATTAAAAAAATATAAATATAAATTTAGAGAATAGGTGATAAAGCTAAACTGCCGAAAAGTAGTTAAAAATAAGCCTATTCTCTTTTATTATACGAGTAAAATCTAATATATGAGAGGAATTCTACTTATGAGTAATATTTGAAAACATATATTAAAGTTAGTGGCTTTAAATTATAAAAAATAAAATTCATAATAATAAATTTTAAAATGCAGAAAATAATATATAAAAAAAGATTCATTATGAAAGGAATATAAATATTATGTTTTTGCCAAAAAGAATTTTATATGAAAAAGATATAGAGCATTATGAGCTCGGAAGATACTTATTAGATTTGTATAAATCAAAAGGAATTGAGTGTGATATAATTGAGAATCACAATAATATTGAAGAAATGAGAAAAAAGCAGAATTCAGAATTTACAGATTTAAAGCAACATCTTATTATTGGAATTAGAAAAACACATAAATTTGTGGAAAATCATAAAGTATCTGATTATTTGGTTCCATATACATCATCTGGATGTATTGCAATGTGTTTATATTGTTACCTAGTGTGTAATTTTAATAAATGTTCATATTTAAGATTATTTGTTAACAGAGAAGAGATGTTAGACAAAATTATTAGAGTTGCTAATAAGTCTGATAGAGATTTAGTATTTGAAATAGGTAGTAATAGTGATTTAATTTTGGAAAATACAATAACAAATAACTTGGTATGGACAATCGAGAATTTTGCTAAAAGTGATAAGGGAATATTAACATTTCCTACAAAGTTTGGTATGGTTGATCCAATTTTAAATTTAAATCATAATGGAAAAATAATTGTTAGAATGAGTGTAAATCCTGATGATATAATAAAAAATGTTGAGCTAGGAACATCACCATTAAAAGTAAGAGTTGAAGCTATTAATAAATTAAAGCAAGCAGGGTATAAGATTGGGATATTAATTGCACCAGTTATTTTTTTAGATAATTGGAAAGAAAAATATGAAAATTTAATTAAATATCTTTATGAAAATTTGAGTATGGAAGTAAAAAAAGAAGTTTTTTTTGAAGTTATATTTATGACGTATAGTTATGTTCATAGAGCTATAAATACAGAAGCATTTCCAAATAATAAGGATTTGTATGAAAAGGAAAAGATGACTGGAAGAGGAATGGGAAAATACACATATAAAACTGAATATAAAAACGAGGGGGAGCAGTTTTTTAGAGAAAAATTAAAAAAATATTTCCCTCAAAATGAAATTAAATATATTGTGTAGAAAATATTTACCAAATATTAACTATTTTTGTTATTTCAATTTAATAATTTATTGTTAATATAAATATACGAGAAAGGGGGAATAAAGTAAAAAAATTCTTTAAATATGTTATAATGATCAAAAGGAGAATAAATTATGCAAAATATTTTAGTTGTTGAAGATGAAGAAGATATAGCAAATTCTATAAAAATTTTTTTAGAAGATGAAGGTTATAATGTAATTATATGTTTGGATAGTAAAAATGCTATGTCATTAATCAATAAAATGGAATTTCAACTTATTTTATTAGATGTAATGATGCCAAAATTAGACGGAATGGAGCTAGCAAGATTAATAAGAAAAGAAAGCTCTGTACCAATAATATTTATTTCTGCAAAAAGTGAAAGTATAGACAAGATAAAAGGATTAAATGCTGGTGCAGATGACTATATTACAAAACCTTTTGAACCATTAGAGCTTATTGCTAGAGCAAAAGCTAATATTAGAAGATATTGTAAATTAGGAGCACACATTTCTGAGGATTCTCTAAAAATAGGTGGACTAGAAATAAATGATAAAACTAAGGAAGTATTTGTTGATGGAAATCTAATAAAACTTACTCCTATTGAATATAAAGTTTTATATTTTTTAGCTACACATAAGGGACAGGTTTTTTCTATTAAACAAATATATGAAAATGTTTGGAAAGAGCCATTTGATGGATATGAGAAAAAAGTTGTGGTTCATATATGTCATATTAGAGATAAAATTGAGGTGGTTCCTAAAGACCCAATATATATAAAAGCTGTATGGGGGTTGGGTTATAAAGTTGAAAATTTATAAATGAAAGGGAGAAGATTGATGAATTATAAAGTACTAATAAAAAAAGTAATATTGTTTATATTGTTTACTATATGTATATTTAATATATATAATATTGTATCATATACTGAAAGATATGGATTTAATATTTTAGAAGAAAAAGAGTATACAAAGTCATTATGTTTTCAAAAGGATTTTAATTATGTAATTGCGAATTTAGAATCTTGTATTTATAGTGGAGTAAAAGTAGATAATTATGATGAAGAAGCATTTAGAATTTATGAAAACTCTAATATTGAATATGTTTTTGTAATAGAAACAACAGATGGAAAAAATATGTTGATAAGTAATATAAAGGATGTAAATTCAGAGCAGTATTTGACTGATATAAATAATAATTTTCTAAAAAATAAAATATATTATATGTGTAAATTAAATGAAAATCCAATAACAAATCAAGATTTTGTAAGGTATTATCAGTTTCATGCAAATCAACAGGTCTTAAAAAAATTGGATGTATACATAGGGATAAATAATTTTGAATCTCAAGATTACTTAAAAAATATAAAAGATGATTATGAGAGTTTTTCAAATAATTTAAAAAAATATGTTGGAATATCATGTGTTTCAGGAATTTTATTTATTGTTTTATTAGTTAATTTGAGTATGCACAAAAAAGATATAAAAAATAGTCATTTTTTCAAAAAGATGTATGCTGAACAAGTGATACTATGGCTTGTAGCAATTGTTATGTATGTAGTTCAATTAATAATTGGATTTAATAATGAATTCGGACTTTTTAGTACTATAATATTATATATTATAGGATATATTATTGTTTCTAAAATGTATTTTTCTATTGTAAAAAATGGTATTAAAATGGATTTACTAATTCCTAAAATAATTGAGAATTTTAAAAATATGTATAAAGCTATTATAGTATACATTTTTATATGTTTTATTGTAATTAAAATGTGTTCAGTTTATACAGGGGAAATTGATATATATGTATTCGACATGTGTTTAATATTTACAATTATATTGCTAAATTATTTGAGCTTATTAGTTGATATTAGCGAAATTAGTAATAAAATAAATTCATTTAGAAATGGCAATTTAGAGGATTCTGTTAATTGCAGAAATATAGAATTAAATATGTTAACAGAAGGTATTAATCAAATAAAAGATGGAATGAAAAAAGCTGTTGATAAAAATATTAAATCAGAAAAATTGAAGACAGATTTGATTACTAATGTTTCTCATGACTTAAAAACTCCAATAACATCAATAATTAATTATACAGATTTATTAAAAAGAGAGCAAATAAAAAATGATAATGCACAGAAATATATCGGAGTTTTAGAAGAAAAATCTAAACAGTTAAAGAGCCTTGTCGAGGAACTAATTGAAATTTCTAAAGTTTCTTCAGGAACTGAAGTGGCTAATTTTGAAAGAATTAATTTTAAAGAGCTAGTATTACAGGCAAATGGAGAATTTACAGAAAAATTTGAACAGAAAAACTTAGTGCTAATTAGTAATTTAATAAATAAAGATATAATATGCAATTTAGATGGAATAAAGATGTGGAGAGTTTTAGAGAATCTTTATCAAAATGTTTATAAACATGCTTTGGAAAATACAAGGGTTTATGTTGATTTAATTGAACAAGATGGAAACATTGTTTTTTCAATTAAAAATGTTTCAAAAGAAAAACTAAATATTTCTCCTGATGAGTTGATGGAGCGTTTTATTATGGGAGATAGCTCTAGACATAACGGAGGTAATGGATTAGGATTATCAATTAGTAAAGAATTAGTTGCTTTAAATAATGGAGAGCTAAAACTAGAAATTGACGGTGACTTATTTATTGCCAAGATTATTTTTAAATCTGATATGGGAAACGTGAATGCGGACTCTAAAGAATGCATATAGTATAAATTTTATTATATGACAAGTTTATATAATGCATGAAAAATTAGTGAATTTTTAGTAAAATTTTATATATTTTTACCCTATTCCCGTATTTTTATGGTATAGTATTTATTAGGAGGTAAAATTATGGAAAATATTATATTAGATTATGCTTTGATTATAATTGCGATGATTATTGCTATAGGGGCACAATGGTATATTAATCATAATTATAAAAAGTTTGCCAATAAATACTGTGAAAATGGAATTAGTGGGGCAGATGCTGCTCGTAAAATATTAGATAATAATGGGTTACAAAATGTTGCAATTAAACCTGTTGCTGGTACTTTGACAGATTATTATGATCCAAGAAATAAAACTGTTAATTTATCTGAAAAAGTTTATACAGAAAAATCAATAGCTTCTGTAAGTGTTGCAGCACATGAGTGTGGGCATGCTATTCAAGATAAAGATGGATATTTGTTTTTAAGAATTAGAAGAGCAATGGTTCCAATTGTAAATTTTTCATCATATGCTGGATATTTGGCAATTGTTTTTGGATTATTTTTCTCTTGGATTAATTTAATTGAAATTGGTATTATTTTGGAAGTAATTATATTAGCTTTCCAATTGGTTACATTGCCTGTTGAATTTAATGCTTCTAAGAGAGCTTTAAAGCAAATTCAAAGCCTTGGTTTATTGAATGCTAATGAATATAAAGGTGGTAAGAAAATGCTAGTTTCTGCTGCCTTAACATATGTTGCAAGTGTTGCCACAGCTATTATCCAAATTTTAAGATTATTACTTATTCTTGGAAGAAGAAATAGAGATTAATATAGTATAATTAAATGACAAATCACAGAGAGAACATGTGGTCTGCCCTTGAAGTTAATTAAAAGTATCCACATAATATGTTTTATTTGTGGATACTTTTTGTATAAAAAACATATTTATGGAGAATATATATATTATTATTGTATAGATAAATTAATGATAAATATGAATGAGATAAATAACCAATTTGGAGGAGGAAAATAGTTTGAAAGAAATAGAAAAACTTTCAAAGCTATGCGTGCCTTCAGAAAGAAAGGAATGAAATTTTTTATGGCAGATTTAAATCAAACCGAGTTGCAAAATATTCGAGTTTTAGTACAATTTCATGAAATTAATTATAATAAATTAACTGTATATTCTTCACAGGCAAAAGATGCTCAAATGAAACAAATATTTAATAAGTTAGCTCAAGAGGAGCTTAATACAAGACAGAAATTATTAAGTTATTTGAACACATAACTAATATAAAATTGGTATATTTTAATATTTACGAGAGGAAAGATTTTTATGGATGATAAGACTATGTGTGTTGATGCGTTGACTGTTATTAGGTTTGAAATACGTAAATATCAAGGAATTATTCTTGATACTGAAAATAGTGAATTGAGACAAATATTTCAGCAAATTAGAAACAATAATGAAAGTTTGCAATATGAGTTATTTAAGGTTGCTAAGTGTAATAAATATTATATATATAGTGAAAAGAGCACTCCAAATCAGATTAAAAATGTTATAAATGAAATTCAATAATTATATTGGAGCCACACATTTTGGGCTATAGTGAACAGTAACAATTATAAATAATATATGAGTTAAATTTTAGGTGAAAAAAATTTGAAAATTATAATTATAGTATGGTATAATGTTTTTAAATAAAGTAGATTAAGGAGAAACTAAAATGTTTGAATTTGGTGGTAAATATGGAGATATACATATAGATGGTGTAAGTATAGATATTGATAAAATTAATATGACTGAATTAGATAAGTATTTAGAAAAGTTGGAAAAAAAGAGAGAGCAAATTATTGAACAGCAAAATGATTATTTGTCACAAATAATAGAATAAATAGTAAGAGGAGTTCAAAGATGAGTGCAAAAAAAGTAATAAAAGGGGTTGCTAAAACTACAGGTAAATATACTTTGAAAGGATTAGGAAAAGGAATAGAGCTAACTAGTCGAGGAGCAATAAAAATTGTAAATGCATTAGTAAAAAGTCCACAAATCCAAAAAATTGTTACAGGAGCAGGATTATTAGCTGCAAGTGTAATGATACCAACTGTAGGAGCAGGATTAATAAGTACAGTAGGCTTAAAATATATGATTGACAGATCTTTACTAGGAAAAGATGGTAAAGGTTTGTTAGATGAGATTAATGATATAGTAAAAATGGGAAATGTTGTAACAAAAAATGCAAGTAATAAAATTTTAAGTCCGACTTTAAATAAGATGGATAGAGGAATGAAAAAATTAGGAAAAGATTATCAAAAAAAGATAAATAATATTTTTAGATAGTTTATAGGAGAGGTACTATGGATGAAGTTAAAATATTTGAGAAGTTAAATGAGAATATGCAAGATTTGGAGAATGTAGAAAATGAAATTTCTATGTTACAATTAGCGAAATACCAAAAAAGTATAGAAAAGTTAAAAAAATGCAAAATGAATGAAATAAGGGAATTCTTTGAACAAAAATCAAGATTTTATAATCAAAAAAGTGAAAAGTATGAGCACGAGATAGAAAAAAATATAAATAATTATAAAGAACAATTGGAAAAGTTAATTAATGTATATGATAATTTATATTTGAATATATTTAAAATAATGCAGAATGCTATGAATAATCAAAAGATTGCTATAGCTAATATAGTAACATTAGCAAATAAATTAAAAAATGAAGAAAATAATGAGAAAGAAATACAAACAACACAAAATATTATAATAGCTTGTGCACAGAAAAAGTTAAATTATGGAGTTATTATAGATGAGTGTAATGCAAGAATTAAATGGTGCATAGAAAATGCACAAGCAGATATAAATGAAGTGTTCACAAATAATATATATCAGTTGCAAATATATGATGAAAATATTTTCATCAAGATAAAGAGAGCAATTTTTAATAAGATATCAGGAAAAAGTAAATTTAAAGGATTTCTAGAAAATTATGAAAATGAATATATGAAAGGCATTAGAGCTAAAAATAGTTCAAAAGTTTTAGACAGAGTTGCTACTTTAAGTGGAATTATGAAACAAATGGAAGAAGTAAAAGAACAAATATCAATCAAGTATGAACAAATGGTATAGTTAAATAATTTTTTGAGATACAAGATTCATTAGTTTAAAAACTATTCTTAAAAATAGGAATAGTTTTTTACGTTTTATGCGAAAAAGATTGCAACATATTACTTAATAGATACTATAAACCTTCTCTATTAAATTTTACTTGTTTTATATACTTTTTTGTAGTAAAATGGTAATACATGGTAGAAAGAAGGTGTGAGTAGTATTAGCATAATTAAAAAGGTAGTAGTTAATGTAAGACATTCTATTAGGTTTTTAGTATGGATATGTATAGCTGTTTTTATAATTGCTAGTATTCTGGCATTTTTTTATAAAAAAGCATATATTGTTACATATGATGGAGAATTTATAGGATTTTGTGATAGTAAAGCTAAATTGCAAGAGCGAATTAATAGATATATAGAAAATGGAAATTCAGATAATGAGAATTTGGCATATGTTGATATTGAGGTATTGCCTACATATGACTTAACATTTTTGAAGAGAAATATTCAGACTAGTGATGATGACATTTATAATGCTGTTATTGCTTCAGGTATAACTTATTATAATTATTTTGTTATTCAGTTGGATAATCAAGATAAATATTTTGTATCTAAATATAAAGAGGCAGAAGAAGTTGTTAATAAATTAAAAGAAAAAAATAGTAATAATATTGATAAAATAAAAATAGTGGAAAGATACGATACTCAACTTGCAAGTTTTTCGAGTATTGATGATTGTGTTTCTGGTTTATATGAGGAAAAGAAAGTTGTTAGACGCTATTATTCCCCAAGTACTTCCACACCTCAGTATGTTCAAAGCTTAGGAATAAATATGATTGAACCAGTACAAGGTATTATATCATCAAGATTTGGTATTCGTAGAAGGGATAATCATAAGGGTTTAGATATTGCAAACTCAACAGGAACACCAATAAGGGCATCTGCTTCTGGAACAGTTACATATGCTTCATATAATAAAGGTGGATATGGAAATCTTGTTATTATTTCACATGGTAATGGAATTCAAACATATTATGGTCATAATAGTAAATTATGTGTATCTGTGGGACAGACAGTTAATCAAGGAGATGTAGTAGCCGAGATGGGATCAACAGGTATATCAACAGGACCACATTGTCATTTTGAAATAAGAATAAATGGGGTTGCTCAGAATCCACAAAATTATTTGTTTAAAGGCAGATAATTGATAAATGAAGATTGAAAAATTGAGCTTATAGAATATTTAAAATAAATGTATATAAAGTAAGAAAGTTTGTAAAAAGACATTAACATTTTTTATGAAGTGAATCTTTCTAGTTAAACTTTGGTTTAACAAATTGGATTTATTTCAAAATATAGTTAATGTCTTTTTATCTTTTAATTATTAAAATTGTTTACTTAATTATTATTAAAATGTTTTAAACAAAGCTTTATTGCATTGTTTTTTAATACAATTTTACCTCTTTCAAATAGTTTATAAGAAAACAAATCTGAATTATTTACATATGTTCCAAATTCTGTTATTAGAGTGTAGAATTTTTTTATATATGGATGCTCTAAATTTAATTTAGAAAATAGCAAATAATAATTTGAATTATATGTATATAATACTGTAGATTTGGCTATTGTATTGAAATTTTTGAAAGTTGCAATAAATGAAGAAAATGTACAAAAATCTTCAAATGAGTTGAATGAATATACCAAATTTTCTGAGTTTAAAGTTGCTGACTTTCGTTTTGCAGTAATTTTTTTTGCTTTTGATGTAGGTACAATTTCTTTTTCGTCTTTTTTTCCGAATTTAGTTATAGTAACGACAAAATCTCCATCTGCCATTGCTAAAGCTTCAATCTTTATTTTATGATCTTTGGTTATAAAACCTATTTTTTCCTCAGCTTCTTCAAGCATATCTAAAAATAAATTTTGAGCTTCTGTTGAATTGGACATAAATGAATTAAAATTTATGTTTTTTTCTATTAAATCTTGATTATTTAAAGTTATTCTAATTTTGTTTTCATTTAGTTTTTCAAATTTCATAGGCGCCTCCAATATCTTTTAAATATATTATACAATTTATTTATAAAAAAATAAATGAGTAATTTTTGGTAATTAGTATAATATATTATTTATTTGCCTAAAAGGTACTACAATATATATCACATTTTTTAAGAAAAATAAAGTAAAAATCAAAAATAAAACAGAAAAAAATATTGACATTGTTATATAAGTGGAATATAATAATTAAAGTTTCGTATTGATATATGGGTGATTAGCTCAGTTGGTAGAGCAGCTGACTCTTAATCAGAAGGTCCGGGGTTCGAACCCCCGATTGCCCACCAGAGAAAAAGAATAGCTTCGCTATTCTTTTTTTGTGTAATTAGATTAGGGGGTTCGAAAAGGAGGTTGCCAAGTTCAAGCTGGTCTGGGGCCAGCTATGAACGAAGGCAAAGACAGTCTGATAGACTGTCTTTCCGACGCGCCCGGAGGGAGAACCGTGGGACCCCGATTGCCCACTTTATAAAATCTGTCGAAAAAAGTTGCATGAAATTTCTTGCAATATCCAATAAATTATGATTAAATAAGAAATCATAGAAATTTGAAAAAAGATATAGATATTTTTTAAAATTTTATTCAAAAAATTTAAATTCAAAAGTGTAAATTCATACACAAAATTTTCAAAATAATTGAACAAATAAAACCAATATGTTAGAATGGAAGTGATAAAT
>CAKPRA010000025.1 GCA_934180065.1 uncultured Clostridia bacterium
ATTTTGGTGTCCGTTATGCTGTAGCAGGAAATGAAAAAACAGATACAGCAACATTAGCAGAGCTTGCAAAGGATGAGAATTGGCAAGTTCGTTGTGCTGTAGCAAGAAATGAAAAAACAGATACAGCAACATTAGCAGAGCTGGCAAAGGATGAGGATGGCTGTGTCCGCTGTCCTGTAGCAAGAAATGAAAAAACAGATACAGCAACATTAGCAGAGCTGGCAAAGGATGAGGGTTGCTATGTCCGCTGTCTTGTAGCAAAAAATGCAAAAACAGATACAGCAACATTAGCAGAGCTTGCAAAGGATGAGTGTTGCGATGTCCGTTATGCTGTAGCAAGAAATGAAAAAACAGATACAGCAACATTAGCAGAGCTTGCAAAGGATGAGGATTGCTATGTCCGCTGTCTTGTAGCAAAAAATGCAAAAACAGATACAGCAACATTAGCAGAGCTGGCAAATAAGGGTTAATTTAGCGCTTAACAATCATAAGGAACATAAGAAGATGATTAAATGACCAAGGATTCGCTCTGAATCTAGGTTTAAAAGATTAATAATAATTTATTATCTAAAAAATGGATGGGCTCTTATGGGGCTCATTCATTTTTTCAATATTATGCAAGAAGTATTTAATGATATCGTAGCAGCATTATGAGAAACTTAATGTTTACGAGAATTGATTTTAAGATTTAAAAAAATAAGATATAATATAAATACTACACAAAGCAAATGCCTTGTTTTTTTATTATAAAGATGTTATAAATAATATATTAAAAATATTTAATTAATTAGGTTTAATTAGTTTTATTTAGTTTAAAATATAAAGTTTGTGACCTAGCATGTGTGCAAGGCAAATTATGTAATTAAATACACTAAAAATTAGGCAAAAAAATGATGATTTTGCACGAATTTTTAGGCTGATAGTAGTCATATTAAACAGGTCACAAAGGAGGGAAAATGTTCGAATTAGTATCAAATTATAAGCCAACTGGTGACCAACCACAGGCAATAGAATATCTATCAAACGGAATAAAGGAAGGCAAGAAATTCCAGACACTTCTAGGTGTTACAGGTTCAGGAAAAACCTTTACAATGGCAAATATTATACAAAAAGTACAAAAGCCAACACTAATATTAGCTCATAATAAAACACTAGCTGGACAATTATATAGCGAATTCAAAGAGTTCTTTCCAGAGAATTCAGTTGAATATTTTGTAAGTTATTATGACTACTACCAACCAGAAAGCTATATTCCATCATCAGATACATACATAGAAAAGGATGCATCCATAAATGATGAAATAGATAAATTAAGACATTCAGCAACATTATCACTATTTGAAAGAAAAGATGTAATAATAGTAGCATCTGTATCATGTATATATGGGTTAGGAGACCCAATAGATTACCAAGGAATGATGTTATCATTACGTCCAGGAATGGAAAAGGCAAGAAATGATGTAATGAAAAAACTAGTAACAATGCAATATTCAAGAAATGAATTAGACTTCAAAAGAGGAACATTTAGAGCCAAGGGGGACGTACTAGAAATATATCCATCATCACAAAGTGAATCTGCAATAAGAGTTGAATTTTGGGGAGATGAAATTGAAAAAATACACGAAATAAATCCACTAACAGGGAAGAGCATAGGGCTTCGCTCTCATGTGCTAATACCACCAGCATCACAGTATGTAACAAGTAAAGAAAAGCTTGAAAAGGCGGTTATAACTATAGAAGACGAACTTAAGGAAAGAGTCGAATACTTCAAATCTCAAAACAAATTGATAGAAGCACAAAGAATAGAGGAGCGTACAAATTTTGATATAGAAATGATGAAAGAAACTGGATTTTGCCAAGGAATAGAGAATTATTCAAGACATATAAGTGGAAGACCTGCAGGAAGTCCGCCATACACATTATTTGATTATTTTCCGAAAGACTTTTTACTATTAATAGATGAATCTCATGCAACAATTCCTCAAGTAAGAGCAATGTACAATGGGGATAGGGCAAGAAAGGAGTCATTGGTAAATTATGGTTTTAGACTTCCATCAGCATTTGACAATAGACCACTAACATTCCAAGAATTTGAACAAAGAATTAATCAAGTAGTATTTGTAAGTGCAACGCCAGCTGATTATGAAAAGGAACATAGCAAAGATAATGTTGTAGAGCAAATAATAAGACCAACTGGTTTATTAGATCCAAAAATAGAAGTAAAACCAGTAACAAACCAAATAGATGATTTAATAGAGCAAATACACAAAACAGTAGATAAACAAGAAAGAGTACTAGTAACAACTCTTACTAAAAAGATGGCAGAAGATTTAACAGCATATTTGGCCAGTCTTGATATAAAAGTAAAATACATGCATTCAGACATAAAAGCTCTTGAAAGAATGGAAATAATAAGAGATTTGCGTTTGGGTGTTTTTGATGTACTAGTAGGAATTAACTTATTAAGGGAAGGGCTAGACATACCAGAAGTATCACTAGTAGCAATACTAGATGCAGATAAAGAAGGTTTCTTACGTTCAGAAAGATCATTAATACAGACAATAGGTCGTGCAGCAAGAAACACAGAAGGTCATGTAATAATGTATGCAGACGAACTAACCGATTCAATGGAAAAAGCAATACACGAAACAAACAGAAGACGTGAAATACAAATGAAATACAATGAAGAGCATGGAATAATACCACAAACAATAAAAAAATCAGTAAGAGATGCAATAAGTGCAAAAATAGTAGAAGAAGCATCAACACAATACAACCTAGATAAAGACACAAACATACAAGATGTAATAAACAAATTAACAGATGAAATGTTAAAACATGCTGCAGCAATGGAATTTGAAAAGGCAGCAGAATTACGAGATAGAATAAAAGAATTAGAAGCAATTATATAAAAAATATTATATAAATATTATTTGACATTATTTTAAATTGTGTTATAATATATAAATCAAATCCAAAAGGAGGCTTATGTTGATGTATAAATCGGGATTTATCGATTTGACTACTGAGAAATTCTATCAAAACATAGGAGGTGGACATCCATCAAACGCACATGAAATCATTGATGATAATCCGAAATTAAAAGAATTATTTGAAAAAGAGGAAATATATAAAAATTTTGAAGATTTTCTTATTTTCAAAGCTAATTTTGCAAAAGTAGGAAATTGTGGAAAAAGTTGCATAATAATAAAAGCAACTTCCATGTTCAAAAAGAAATTAAAATCATGCATGAGAAAATACGAATTGATGGACTACGAAATTCTCGAATGGATGCATTAAAAGAAAGGCTGGTATACAATAAGTATGCCGGTCTTTCTTTTTTAGCCTGGATTGTAAAGAATTTTAATAAATTAAATGTCATTTATTATGTTATTGCAATTTAACAAATAACATAATAAGTTGACACCAAGGAGATTATTTTTAAATTATGTTACCATTTCTGCCTAAAAATAAAAAATATAACAAAAAATAAACAGTTAAATAAATTGACATAATTTACTTTGAATAGTATAATTAAAGGGATTTGTTATTAATGTCCACTTTTGTTCTAATAACATTAATCATTTAGGGGGATTTTACATGAATGATAAGATTATAATTAAAAATGCAAAAGTTCATAATTTAAAAAATATAAGTTTAGAAATACCTAGAAATAAATTAGTAGTAATAACTGGACTTTCAGGAAGTGGAAAGTCAAGTTTAGCTTTTGACACATTATACGCAGAAGGTCAAAGAAGGTATGTAGAAAGTTTATCTTCATATGCAAGACAATTTTTAGGCCTAATGGAAAAGCCAGATGTAGAATCTATTGAAGGTTTATCTCCAGCAATATCAATAGATCAGAAAACAACATCAAAAAATCCTCGTTCAACAGTAGGAACAGTAACTGAGATATATGATTATATTCGTTTACTATATGCTCGTATAGGTATTCCACATTGTCCAAATTGTGGTAAGAAAATAGAAAAAACTCCAATAGATCAAATAATAGATAATATAATGTCTTTGGAAGAAGGATCTAAAATACAAATATTAGCTCCTGTTGTAAGAGGTCGTAAAGGTGAGTTTAAAAAACAACTAGAAGATTATCAGAAAGCAGGTTTTGTTAGAGCAAGAGTAGATGGTTATATTTATGACCTTTCAGATGAAATAGATATTGATAAAAAGAAAAAACATAACATTGATCTTGTAGTAGATAGATTAGTAGTAAAAGATGATATAAGGGGTAGATTAACTGAATCTGTAGAAACTGCATTAAAATATGCAAATGGTTTAGTTGGTGTTGATGTTGTTGGAGGAGAGCCACTTCTATATAGTCAAAATTATGCTTGCCCTGATTGTGGAATAAGTATTGAAGAGCTTACACCAAGAATGTTTTCTTTTAATAATCCATTTGGAGCTTGTCCTTCTTGTTTAGGTATAGGTTATGTTATGAAAATGGATGAAGACCTTATTATACCAGATAAAAGTAAAACTTTATATGATGGAGTAAAAGCTTTTGGTGCAAGTACCATGAAACGTGGTGACACTATGGCTAAAATGTATTTTGAAAGTGTAGCTAAAAAATATGGTATTAATATAAAACAACCTATAAAAAAGCTTCCTCGTGCATTCCTTGAAAAGATTTTATATGGAACTGGTGATGAAGAAATTGATTTTGAATATAGCTCAGCTACAGGAGTAAGAAAATTCACCTCACCTTTTGAAGGCGTAATTCCAACTTTAGATAGAAGATATAGAGAAACGAAATCAGATGGTATGAGATCTTTTTATGAGATGTATATGAGTAGTAGTCATTGCGATGTTTGTGATGGTGCCAGATTAAAGCCTGAAGTATTAGCAGTAACTATTGGAGATAAAAATATAAAACAATTAACAGATATGCCTATTAATAAAGCAAAAAAGTTTTTAAATAACTTAAAACTTAATAAAACTCAAGCTATGATTTCTGAATTAATTCTTAAAGAAATAGATTCAAGATTGCAATTTTTAATGGATGTTGGACTTGAATATTTAACATTATCAAGATCTGCAGGGTCTTTATCAGGTGGTGAAGCTCAACGTATTAGATTAGCCACACAAATTGGATCTGGTCTAACAGGAGTATTATATATATTAGATGAACCTAGTATAGGTCTTCATCAAAGAGATAATGAAAAACTAATAGCAACCCTAAAAAAATTACGCGATTTGGGTAATACTGTAATAGTAGTTGAACATGACGAAGATACAATGTATGCAGCTGATCAAATAATAGATATTGGTCCAGAAGCGGGAGTACATGGAGGTAATGTAATTGGGCAAGGAACAGCGCAAGAACTTATGAAAATACCTGAATCTATTACAGGTCAATATTTAAGTGGAATTAAAAAAATTGAAGTACCTAAAAAAAGAAGAAAATCAAATGGTAAATCTATTATTATAAAAAAAGCTACAGAGCACAATCTTAAAGGAATTGATGTTAAAATACCTCTTGGCCAATTTGTATGTGTTACAGGTGTATCAGGGAGCGGAAAATCAACATTAATAAATGAAATACTATATAAAACAATAGCAAGAGATTTAAATGGCTCTAATGAGAAACCAGGTAAATGTAAGGAAATTAAAGGAATTGAAAACATAGATAAAATAATTAATATAGATCAATCTCCTATAGGAAGAACACCTAGATCAAATCCTGCAACATATACCGGAGTGTTTGATAATATAAGAGAATTGTTTGCTGGAACAAATGACGCTAAACTTCGTGGTTTTGATAAAGGAAGATTCAGTTTTAATGTTGCTGGAGGAAGATGTGAAAATTGCTCTGGAGATGGATTATTAAAAATTGAAATGCATTTCTTACCAGATATATATGTACCGTGTGAAGTTTGTAAAGGAAAACGCTACAACCATGAAACCTTACAAGTAAAATATAAAGGAAAAACTATATCTGATGTATTAGAAATGACTGTAGAAGAAGCTTTGAATTTTTTTGAAAATATTCCAAAAATAAAAAATAAATTACAGACCCTATATGATGTAGGATTGGGATATATTAAACTAGGACAATCTTCTACTACTCTTTCAGGTGGCGAAGCTCAAAGAATTAAATTATCAACCGAACTATCTAAAAAAGCTACTGGCAAAACTTTATATATATTAGATGAACCAACAACAGGGCTTCATATTGCTGATGTTCATAAGCTAGTAAATATATTGCAAAGATTGGTCGATTCTGGTAATAGTATAGTAGTTATAGAGCATAATTTAGATTTAATTAAAACTGCTGATTATATTATTGATTTAGGACCAGAAGGTGGGGAAGCAGGAGGCACTATAGTTGGAGAAGGTACCCCTGAGAAAATTTGCCAAATTGATGAATCTTATACTGGTAAATTTTTAAAGAAATATCTAAAATAAGTTATATATTGAAAGAATCCTAATTATTAGAAATATTTAATAATATGGATTCTTTTATTAATGTCCGCTTCTGTTTGAAAAAGTACTGTTTTGTCATAAAAAATCAATTAGTACCAGAATATATAATATTATATAATGTAGTGCCGAACGATTTTTAAATTTGCAATACCTAAAATATTTTATATGTTATAGCTCTATGCTATAATTTCAATAATATTAATTCTGAATAATATTTTAGAAAGGGTATTTTTGATGAGTTTTAACTATATAAATAGAAAATTAGATGATTTCAACGAGTTCTTATATGGAAGGAAAGTAGCTATTATAGGATTAGATAAGGAAAGTCTATCAATAATAGATTATTTACATAGGCATAGTGCTAAAATATCAATATTTGATACCAGAACATTAGATACATTAAATTTAAATATTATAGATAGAATAATACATTATAATATCCAATATTCATTTGGAGAAGCTAGTCTTATAAAATTAAAAAATGTGGATATGATAATAAAATCTCCAGAGTACAGATATGATATTAAAGAAATATATGAGGAAGAAAGTAGGGGAGCAATAGTAACTTCTGTTCAGGAATTATTAATCGATTTATTTCCTGGAAAGATAATAGGAATAACAGGTAATTCTGATAATGAAGTATTTAATTTTATAAGTAGTATAGCATATGCATCTGGTTATGAGTGTATTTTTGATAATGATATAAATAAACCATTATTAACAAGATTATACGATATTGATGAAAATTCAATCTTATTAATGGAATTTAATGAAAAACAGTTATTAGGATTAAATAACAGTCCTGATATATCTATAATAACTAATATGACACAAAATTATAATCCTTCTTTTATGACTTATGATGAATATGAAGAATGTATTAAAAATATGTTTAGATTTCAGAAAAGTGATGGTATAACTGTATTAAATGCAGATGATGAATTAGTATGTAATTTAAAATCACAAGTTCTTAGTAATACAATCTTATATAGTGAATCTAAAAAATTAGATAATGGTATTATTTATGATGAAAATATGATTAAATTATGCAAAGATGGAGTGAGAAGACATATGATGAAATTAAATAGTAACGAAAAAAAACAAATTAAGAACATTTGTGCGTCTTTTGCTACTACATTGTCTTTTTGTGATTTAGATACCCAAGTTAAAGCAATTTCGCATAAAATAATGGAACACATTTATTAATGAAACATATATTATCCTAGGAGGTAATTTTATGTACGAAAATGATTATGAAGAGTATATGAGAAGCGTTTTAGGATATCCAAATAATAATAATACATATCATCAACCTACTAGTTTTCCATATAGAAATACTATAAATGAAATTAATTATGATGATTTATATCCTGATATATATAAAATATTAAAACCTATGATAAAAAAGATATGCGATAATCCTAATTATAGATCTATTACAAATGAAACTTTGGAAGCAATGACTACAGAAATCTATAATAATATAGAATCAGATATTAATTTAGTTAATATTAATATTACAACATCTCCAAATAGTTCAGAATTGACACGAGAAGCGGAAAAAAGCAAAAACATTAATAATAACACTAGAAATACTGTTAATGCAAATAAGGTGTCATCTAGCTCAAATAAAGAAGAAACTAGACAATGTTGTGGTAATCCAACTTTGAGGGATTTAATTAAAATCTTAATATTAAATCAATTGTTAAATAATAATGCAAATAGACCACCACGTCCACCAGTTCCACCTAGACCACCAATTATGCCATATCCGCCATTTAGAGATACATCATATAACTATAGAGAGCTGGAAAATCCTGCATACTATGGAAATTTTTAATTTTTTGTAAATAATTGATAATTCGACATACAATTACATGAATTTCTTTTATATTATTACACAAAATAAAAAATATAAACATCTAAATAATGTTTATTAAAATTTTAAATGATGAGGTATTTTTTATGAAAGTTAAAGATTGTATGTGTAATAGTGTTGTATGGTTAAACCCGGATTCTACGGTTAGTCAATGTGCAAGATTAATGGATGAACAACATATAGGAAGTGTTCCTGTATGTGATCAAAATCAAAACGTAGTTGGTTTTGTTACAGATAGAGATATCTTATTAAGAGCAATTGCTTGTAATAAAGATATAAATAATACTAAGTTGAGTGAAATAATGAGTACTGACGTTTGTTGTTGTAATCCTAATACTGATGTAGAAAAGGCAACTGAATTAATGTCTGAAAATCAAGTTAGAAGAATTCCAGTTATAGATAAAAATAAAATAGTTGGAATATTAACACTTACAGATTTATGTAAAAGTGAACAAGTAAGTGATTTTAAGTTTGCAACAACTTATGATAATATTTGTAATTATAATAGAAAAAATAATTGTTAGTAAGTTTAATTAAAATGTTTTATATTATAATGCAAAATAGCGGTTAAAATAACCGCTATTTTTTTGAGTTTATGGATGAAGTTTTATGTAACAACATCTTTTCTTTTCGATTTCTTGCCAGAGTTTTTTTTCGCCGTGATCTATTATAAAACGATAGTTACGGACTCCGCTTCCTTCATGAATTTTCATATACTTGGCCATGAAGGCTTCTTTTACGGATGTAGAAGTGTAAAGACGAAACAATTTATTTACTAATGCTAATCCATCATTACGAACATTTTTATTAAATGGGTCATCATCAAACATAATTGTTATTCGTCCACTTTCTTCAGTCAGAAGTGATATTGTGGCACTTTTATAAGAAACCACAAAGTACTGATTAAAGATCATCAAAAAACCTCTTTTCAATTTATTCCATGCATGCACGGTAAAGATATTATAACATAATTATAAAGTAAAGACAAGATTTGTAAATAAAAATTATTTGATATTTGCTAATGGATTACTTTCAACAGCATTTCGAATTTGCGTATTATCCACATGTGTATAAATTTCGGTTGTAGAAATACTTTCATGACCTAGAAGCTCTTGAAGTGCCCTTATATCTACATTTCCATATTTATACATTAAAGTTGCTGCTGTATGTCTTAATTTATGAACAGAATACTTATTAGTATCAAGACCTGCATTTTTCAGCTCTTTTTTTACTATATATTGGACAGTTCTATTACTAATGCGCTCTCGTCTTTCACTTAAAAATAAAGCATCTTTCGAATCATGCTGAACATTATCATGAGGTCGTACAGCTATATATTTGTTAATTGCATCCATACAAGCATTATTTAAATAAATAGTACGCTCTTTATTTCCTTTTCCTATAACATTAAGTTTTTGGTCATTAAAATTAATGTCTTTAAAATTAATTCCAACTAACTCAGATAAACGCATACCACAATTTAAGAATAGTGTGATAATTGCATAATCACGTTCATTATTACGCTCATCTTCTTTTTTTACCGCTTCTAAAAGTTTCATACTATCATCAAGAGTTAAATATTTTGGAATACGTTTATCTAATTTAGGTGTTTCTAAATTCTGTGCTGGATTTTTTTCAATTAATCCCTTTTTATTGCACATATAATTAAAAAATACGCGGATACTAGAAGTTTTTCTTGCACGAGTGGCAGCTTTACTATTATAATTATTGGTTAAATAGAATAGGAAAGAGTGAATATCATCAAGTGTAATTTTTGATACTGTATCTATATCCATATTACGAATAATAACATTATGAATATCCTTTTCATTGGTTAATCTAAAATGCATTAAAATATATTTTAAAAATAAATTTAAATCATAATTATATTCTTTAACAGTATTTGGTGATTTATTTAAAATAGTTGCTGTATAGTCTAAAAATGAATTTAAAAAATCAGGGTTTCCTTCAATATTAATATTAACTTTTTTCATATGTATCACATTCCTTTACACAAAATATATATTTATTATGTATTGTATATATCAAAAAAATTAAAGTCAAGCATATTTAATCAAAAACAATCTTTAGTGTTTGAATAGAATGACCATTTATATTGTCACTATATATTTTTTTGTTTACGCATAAATTAAAATGCTTTTGTGATTTTGATTTATTTAATATAACTACAATAATGCTATTGTCTGGGTTTATAAAAGCTGTCATTTCTATATCATTAGTATACTTGCTATAAGCAATCCTCTTGGCTCCAGATTTTATAAATTTGCTAAAATGTCCTATATAATAATATGGTAATGTTTTTTTATAATTATTTGATTTTTTATTTAGCATTATAGGGGCATTACATGGATTTATAACATGAGAAGGACCACCGCTATAATTAAGTAATATGTTCCAATCTATGTATCCATTTGAACCAGAATTTAAATCTCCTATAATATCATGAGCATATATCTCAGCATTAGGAATTTGGCGTCTTAATTTTCTAAACCATAGAAACTCATGACCGGTACAGCCTTCAGTATGTATTATTAACTTGTTTGGATATAATTCATTAAATATTCGAATGTTTTCAAAATGATCTCCACTATAATAATGATAACCAATTCCAGCAACAGAATTCATCACATCAGAATCTTCAAATATTTTATTTGCTCTATAAACTAATCTTTCTTTATTATGATCCCATATTAATAATTTAGTAGAAATATTGTTTTTATGAAATGCAGGTACTAAATAGTTTTTTATCATATTTCTTTCATCTTCTGGTGTGTATGTACAAGATTCCCAAATTTGCTTTGCATTTGGCTCATTTTGAATTGTAATAAAATCAATATTTATACCTTGTTTTTTATATTCTTTAATATATTTTACAATATAGTCAGCCCATAATGTTTTATATTCATCTAACAATTTTCCGCCATTTTTTAGTTTATTATTATCTTTCATAAAAGCAGGAGGACTCCATGGAGTTGCTACAAATTTGATGTTAGGATTAATTTTTAAGATATTTTTAATCAGAGGAATGATATATTTCGTATCTTGTTCAATTGAGAAATCTGATAAATCTTGCTTTTTTGAATAACTATATGAAGATAGGCTAAAATCACAACTACCAATTGGTAATCTGCATAAAGAATAATTAATTCCATTTGTTGAAAAATAATCATTTATAAAACTCTGTTTTAAAGCAGGAGAGAGCTTAGAAAAACAGAATCCTGCTGATTCTGTGACAGCCCCTCCGAATCCAATAAATTGTTGATATTTTCTATCTGGATATATGATTATTAAGTTATTTTCTAAATCTTTTAAATCTTTGTTTATAGTAACAGTTTTAAATTCTTTTAAAAATTTCATTTCTTTTAAATTAGTTTCAAACTTTGTTATTTTCATGAAATCCTCCTTTATTTTTTGTTTAATGATTAACATTCTAACATATTTTATTTAAATTTTCTATATTTGTTAAAGAGCCTTAACAAGAAGATATAAAAAAATTTAACTGATTTTGTTGACATATTAATATTTTTTTAGTATAATAAGCAAATGCTAAAATATTAGCATTTATGAGCAGTAATACACTTATCCAATTACTAACTAACTTAAGGAGGTACTTACTATGATTAATGTAAATGGATTTAAGTATGAAAAGTCAACAGGTGCGTATTTGAAACAAGGTGTAAAAAATAACAGAACTCCATATGGGGCTGTTGGAGGAGGAAAGGGTTCATTTATAATGCCAGGAGATCCTCCAAAAGTAATTTTCACGGTTTATGAAAATGGTCAAAAACATATAATTGATTTTTATTTAACTATAAAGATTAATTCGAATAGAAGAGTAACCGAAAATTACTGTCGTTGCATCTATCAAAAGATATGCACTAAAACTTATAAAACTGTTGAAGATTTACTACATGAAGTTATTTCAAACTGCATTTAAGGTAATTATTTTTAATCACCTGCAAATGGGGATTAGCTATAAAAGGCTAATTCCTATTTTTATTCGTTAGTACACAAACACTTGTTTTATAGTGAATAAAATGTTATAATACAGATAGAAATTTTGGATTTAGGAGGTGAACTAATTGCAAAACTATTATATATCAATAGACTTGAAAAGTTTTTATGCTTCTGTAGAATGTATGGAGCGAGGACTAGATCCTTTGAAAACAAACTTAGTAGTAGCCGATAATACCAGAACCGAAAAAACAATATGTCTTGCAGTAAGTCCTTCATTAAAATCATATGGAATACCTGGAAGAGCACGATTATTTGAAGTAATTCAAAAAGTAAAAGAAGTAAATTGTGAAAGAAGATATAAAATACTTGGACATAAATTTAATGGTAAATCTTATAATGATGATGAGTTAAAGGTACATAAAGATTATGAATTAGATTATATAATAGCTCCTCCTCAGATGAATAAATACATGAAATATAGTATAGATATATATAATATATATTTAAAATACTTTTCTCCTGATGATATATGTGTATATTCAATAGACGAAGTTTTTATAGATGTTACTAAATACTTGCCAACATACAAGATGAAGCCAAGTGATTTAGCAACTAAGGTTATACATGATGTATATAAACAAACAGGAATAACCGCTACTTGTGGTGTAGGCACTAACCTATATTTAGCAAAAGTGGCAATGGATATAGCTGCTAAACATGTAAAACCTAATAAGTTTGGGGTTAGAATAGCTTGTTTAGACGAACAAATGTACAAACAACAATTATGGAGTCATAGACCTATTACTGATTTTTGGAGAGTTGGAAAAGGAATTGCTAAAAAATTGGAGCAAAATCATATGTATACTATGGGGGATGTAGCAAGATGCTCTATTAATAATGAAGACAAATTATTTAAGCTATTTGGTATTAATGCAGAGCTATTAATAGATCATGCATGGGGATATGAACCTTGTACTATAGAAAGTATAAAATCATATATTCCTACCACAAACAGTTTAAATTCAGGACAAGTATTACACTGTCCTTATAATTATGAAAAAACAAAAATAATAGTTAAAGAAATGACAGAATTATTAGCATTAGATTTAGTAGATAAACATTTAGTTACAAATCAATTAGTATTAACTATTGGATATGATGTAGATAACTTAAAAGATTCTTATATTGAATATAATGGAGAAATTACAATAGATAGATATGGTAGAAATATTCCTAAACATGCTCATGGAACTCAAAATTTAGATCATTATACTTCTTCAAATAAAATTATTGGCGAAGCGGTTGTTGAGTTATTTGAAAGAATTATAAATAAACAATTGCTTACAAGAAGAATTAATATTTCGGCTAATAATTTAATAAGCGAAGCAGAAGCGGAAATAAAAGAAAAACAATCTTATGAACAAATAGATTTATTTACAGATTATTCAGAAGTACAGAAAAAACGAGAAAAAGAGCATAAAGAGCACGAGTTACAAAAATCAATTTTGAATATTAAAAAGAAATATGGAAAAAATGCAATTTTAAAAGGAATGAACTTTGAAGAAGGAGCAACAACAATCGACAGAAATTCACAGGTAGGAGGTCATAAAGGATAATGGATAATTATAGTGATATTATAAATTTATCAAGACCAGTTTCAAAAAGACCACGAATGTCTTTAGAGCAAAGGTCAGCACAATTTGCCCCTTTTGCAGCACTAACAGGCTATGAAGGACAAGTTAAAGAAACAGCAAGATTAACTGATAAAAGAATTGAACTTAATGAAGAATTAAAGGAAATTTTAGATTTAAAAATTCAATTAATTCAAGAAAAAATTAAAGAGCAGCCTGATGTAACAATTACATATTTTATACCAGATGATAAAAAACAAGGTGGAAAATACAAAACAGTTACAAATTCAGTCAAAAAAATTGATACATATAAAAACGAAATTATACTAATAGATGGAACTACAATTGCTATAGATGAAATAATTGATATAAGTAGTGAAATATATCAATTAATGATGTATAATTAAAATATAATTTTTGTAATATGGAGGTAATATAAATGCTAGTTTCGAAAATATGCTTAACAGGTGGACCTTGCGGAGGAAAATCTTCTGCTTTAGATTATATAAAAAGTCAACTTACAAAATTAGGATATAAAGTAATAATAATAAACGAAGCCGCAACTGAATTAAAACAAAAAAATATTATACCTGTCAAATGTTCTGACATTGATTTTGCGACATTAATTGTAAAATATCAACTACATCGCGAATTAAAAGCTGAAAATTTGGCTAAAAATTCAAAAGAAAAATATGTCATTTTATGTGATAGAAGTGCAATTGAGCCCGCAGTTTATGTTGGATATAATATAATTTCAGATATTTTACAAAAATACAATAAAAACATAAACCAAGTCAGAGATAGCTATGATTTAGTATTACATCTTACAACCACAGCTAAAGGAGCTGAAGAATACTATACCCTTGATAATAATGAAACAAGAACAGAAAATATTGAAGATGCTATAAAATTAGATGACAAACTTTTACAATTATGGGAAAATCATTCCAATAGAATTATAATAAATAATTCTGAAAAGAACTTTGATTATAAGCTAAATAGAATTGTAATAGAAGTAGTTAATAATATTAAGTATAAAGAAAATAAAATAGTATCAGAAGTAATAACTAAATAAAAATTTGCAAGTATGAGATTATAAAAGGTAAAAAATAATGGTTAGATTAGTTTTGACTGTAAAGAAACAAAAATTAATGAAAAATTCCAGTAAAAAAATTATAATAAGTTTACTTTTTGCATAAAAACTGGTATAATACAAACATTAATATTATTATTTGGCATATGCCAATTTATTATATATGAGCTATTAGTAATAAAAAATGTATTATTCATTGTTACATAATAGCAAAATAAACAGAAGTGGTCAGATCTGTTTATCAACAAAATTTACTTTCTATTAGGAGGGAAATTAGAATATGGATGAAATGGTAAAAGTTTTGAATGAACAAGGCCAAGAAATGGGCTCTATTGTTGAAAAACTAAAAGCACATAAAGAAGGAATTTGTCATGGTGTTGTGGTAATTGCCATTATCAATAGTAATGGAAAAGTAATAATACAAAAAAGAGCCATTGCAAAAAGAGAAGAACCGGGAAAATGGGATTTATCCGCTTCGGGCCATATTTCGTCAGATGAAGCCATAATAGACGCTGCAATTAGAGAAACATATGAAGAAATTGGCATAAAAATTGTAGCGGATGACTTAACTTATATTGATACATTCTTATTCAAAGCTGAAGGTTTCAATAAAAAAATAAGTCACTACACATATGTTTTTATTGTGAAAAAAGACATAGATGAGTCTGAACTTGTTCTGCAAGAAAGTGAAGTTGATGAAGTAAAATTTGTCGACAAAAAAGAATTGCTTGAAATGTTGAACAAAGGAAAAATGGTAAGTCCATTCAAATACTGCGCAAAAATTTTAGATTACATGAAATAAGTATGGTTTATGATTATGAATTTTTGCAAAATTAAGAAACATTGTAAAATGGTAGAAAAAACAATAAATTTATATTATTCCATAATAGCCGCTCCTTTAGAAATTAAAGGAGCGTTTATTAACTTCAAAGGCCAACCTGGGGGCTTTATCCATAGATTGTTATCTAAAAAAATTCATACAAAAAGACAAAATAATTGATTGCAATTTATTTTTCCTTTTTGTATAATAAATTTATAAAAAATTTTATTTAATTAAAAAGTAGTAAGGAGAAGAGAATATGTTAGAAAAATATTTAAATAAGGAAATTATTGTGGAAGAAAAATTATTTAATTCAGCTTCAACAATCAGTGAATATGGAATGGCAAGAATGACACCAGCGTGGCAAAATAGAATATATGGGATACTAACAGGATACGATGAGGATTTTATAGAATTAGATAATAATTCATTAATAGAAAGAAATCATATTTATAGAATTATATTAAAGTAAATAGTAATTAATTTATAAGTTGATTGGAAAAAATACAAAAGTTAAGGAAAAACTGCTGAAAAATACAGCAAAAGTCTTGCTAAAATTAACATAAAATGGTACAATAGCGTAGAAGGTTTTATATCTTTGCATATATGTTTTTATTTTATAAGTGCAATGTTGCTAATAAATGCGAAAACATAGCCTTCTAATAATTAAGAAAGGTCGATTGACATGAAAACATTTGTAAATTGGCTCAACTATGGCGAAGAGAAGACTGTTAAACTCAACGGTAAGTATGTAAAAAGCTTGGCTCGGGCAGTAGAAGGTGGAAAGCCTTTCGCAACTGCTGAAATTCTGTTAATGACAGATGACTCTGATGAGAGCTCTGAAGTAAGAGTTCTGTATGCAGAACATGGCACGATGACTGATTACATCTTCTTCAACATGGACCAATACGTACACAACTTCGGAGAACTGATAGATGTTATTCAGTTCAATTATATCTATGATGGACTTTACAAGACTGGATATATCATCATAGCAAAGGGAGCAGAGCAAGAGGCTTTACTCACAGAGCAGAGCAAAGTATTCAAGTAAGAAGGCAAAGCAGAGCTGGGATTATATCCTGGCTCTGCTGATTTTTTTGAACTTATGTGTAAAATGGAAAAGTTAGGGTTACAGATAAAGAAAGAACTGTAATAGATTGTATAGACAAAACAGAGCTAGCTGGTGGCGATGAAGAATTATTCTTATGTTTGGAATTGATAGGAAAACTAGATAGCAAGAAAATATTAAAGTATTTAAAACATTACAAATATATTTAAATCCTTCAATTTCACTTGCCATAATATATCCACTATATATTTTTAGTTCTTATTTATCTTAACACCTTGTTCATTTAAAAAATTTATAAAACCATTCAAATATGGTTCTTCTATAGTTCCTACAAAAGTAGCGCTCATTGTTTTTATCCCATATTTTCCTTCATATGTCATAATATCATCTATATATATCTCTTTTTTAGATTTACTTTGTATGACATTCATCTTTTTATTATCAACATAAAGTTCGCCGTTTACAACATTAAAAGTAACTTTTTTATTTACTAAAGATTTTTCCCCGCGAAATTCATCAGTTTTTTTGTATATGCTATAACAAATAGGTATTATGGTAAAAAATATAATAAACATTAAAAAAATTACGAATGGATTAATTTTTACTGCTATAAGAAAGGTTGCAAACATTAATATTACCCATATTATCAAAGGTGTAAAAATTTTTAATGCTATCTTACCTTCTAATATTTTTCTTGTTTTAACTGTAGTTGTGTACATTTATTTTCACCTTCTTTCTTTAGTATAATTAATTCTGCTATTAATTCTGTTTACCACTTTAAATTTTATACTAACGAAAAAGTTTTGTCTAGCACACTTTTGTTTGCTGCACTCAAAACTGGAGCTTTTTTGCTATTTCTAGCAATTTACTTATATTTATCGTCTTTATCACAAAATATACCATGTATTTTATCATAGATATATTTAAAACGCATTGAAATTTATCTTCCCAATAATCTATAGTATCTTTTAAATCTTCTATTTTAGATTTTAGTGTTGAAATTGTAGATGAGAAAACAAGGATAATATCATAGCTCTAATCGTTCTTGCCAAAATAAATGAAAGAATTTCAGGGGAAAATACTAAAGTATTGATAAAAAATATCGATAAATATTTACTCTTAAAATAAATAAAAATTTTTCTGTTTAGGTAGTTTACAATTTCAAAATGTTACGATAGAATGAACTCGTGAGGTACTATATAATTGGTATAGTGTCTTTTTATATTATAAATAAAAAAAATAATTCAAATAATAATGAAGTAATAAGTAATAATGTAAAGGAGTTACCTAAGCCAGAAATTACAGGAGGAGCAAGAGGTGAACTTGGTATTGATAAAAATATAAATGAAGATACAATTGATGAATATTTAGGTAGAGAAGATTCTGTATATAGAGATATGAGAATGTTAGAGGATCCAGGTAATTTTGAAGCAATTGGTGGAGATAGATATTTATCAGGTTATGTTGATGGATTTGAAGTAATTCCATTACCATACATAATTCCAATTAGTGGATTGCCAAGTGAGGTTGGTGACACTTATACAGGTACTACATTGTTTTATGAAGACAATGGAACATATTATGCAAATTATAAAGAATCAATGGATATAATAGAGCAAATTTTTCCTAAAGATAAAGTTATATTTCTAATGTGTGGTGGTGGAGGCTATGCAGGAATGACAAAAAATTTTTTAGTATCAATGGGATGGGACGAAAATAAAATCTATAATGTAGGAGGCTATTGGTATTATAAGGGAAAACATAGCATTAGTACAAAAAATGAGGTAAATGGAGAAGTATCATATAATTTTGATAATGTTCCATACCACAAAATAGAATTTAAAGATTTAACTAAGTCAGATAAATATAAAGATCCCGATATTAATGTTACAGAATTAAAAATTAGTACTTCAAAAATCGAAATTGAAGAAGGTACATCATTTAAATTAAATACTATTGTTGTACCAAATAATGCAACAAATAAAGAAATTGAATGGATGAGTAGTATATATTAGTTATACCAGAAGTATATATAGATGGAAAATTAGTAAAAACATTAAGCAATGGTGAAACATATGAGGAATATGTTTAAGAAGGCGAACACAAAATAATGGTAATTGCTCAAATTGCTACAATAAGGAAAAAGATTAATGTTCAACAAAATATGGAGTTCAATATTGATTTACATGATTGTTGTTGCTATTCCAGGAATTATATATAGTTTATATGCTTATTAGGATTATTATTGATAATTTATCATAAAATATTTCGAATTAAAAAGGAGTGAGTTACGGTGTTTTGGATAGTGGTTGTAACAATTTTGATAATTTGGATAGTATTTTACATTTATTATAGAAATTTAAAAAAATTATTTAAAAAACAAGAAAATATAATTAAGGGAACTATAATACAAAAAGAATATGCTAATCCTTTTATAAAAAAACACATATTAACAGTAAAAATAAATGAAAATGAAGAAGAAAATATAATAAAAACAAATTATTATGGCTCAGCATTATCTGTACCAGCGTCTGGGAACGAAATTAAACTAGTTAAATGTAAAAACAACAAATATGAAAACAACTATAATTTTTGTAATTTAAAGATGTATTATATAAGTACAACAATTGGGGTTCCAGTTGCAATTGTAATAGCTTTTATATTAAAATATTTCTTGCTCAAATAGAATTGCAGATTGGACAGATATAAGTGAGTATATTAATGTTTGGGCTGTGGATTATCCATCTAGTTCTATTACTGTTAATTATAAAGATAAACAATCTCATACAGTACTTAAATCAGCTGATACTAGTATGAAACGGAGAAGAATGGGAGTTTAACAGTTATAGCGAACAGTGATAACGAGAGCTTGCGTTGTTTTAGGAAGCAGAGGAAAGTAGAGATGGCTAATTCAGCAGATTCAAAAACAACAATTTTGCTGATGAAAAGAAATTTAAAGCTATATAATAAAAAAATATTATTTTATTTAGCTCTAAAATCAAATTTAAGACGTTTTTATATTTTAGATATATAATAAGAGAGTTTCATAATTTAATTAAAATTAATTTTGATAATTAAGCATAAAAGTCGTTGCCTAGGAATAAATTTCCTAGGCAATTTTTAGTATAGGAGAGGATAGAAAATATAACCTTAGGTACTCAAAAAACGAAATATCAAACATTGCACAAAATAAAAGTATTCCCAAGTTAGGATTCGCGAAAAATTAGCGTTTATAAAATATAAGCTATCTAGAATTATAAATAAAAAAATAATATTAAAAACTATTGTATAAATACAGATATAAATGATATACTATTTTTAATCGAACGATTGAACGATATTTTGAACGATTGAACGATAATAAAATTACAGGAGTGATATACATGGATGAAAATGAAAGTATAGAATTTAAGGAAAAATATACAGAAAAAATCTATAAAGAAATTATATCATTTTTAAACACAAAATCAGGTACAATATATATTGGTTATGATGACGACGGAAATCTAATAGGATTGGATAATTATAAAGAAATTGAAGAGAAAATATCAAATGGAATAAAAACAAATATTAGTCCAGATGCAAGAATATTTATATCTGTAAACATAGAAAAATTAGAAGATAAAACTTATATTATAATAAAAGTTTCAAAAGGAGTAGATATATATTATTTAAAAGATAAAGGCATTTTAAAAGGAACATATTTAAGAACAGGTTCATGTTCAATTCCTGCTACTGAAGAAACTATTAAACAGATGATTATAAAAAACAGTAGTTTATCATTTGAAACTTCAATCTCTTATAATCAAAATCTGACTTTTAATTATATAAAAACGATGTTTGATGAGAATAATATTAATATTGGATCAGAAAATATAAAAGAAAATTTACACATTACACGTGATAAAAAGTACACTAATCTTGGTTTATTGCTTTCTGATCAAAATCCATTTACCTTTAAATTAGCAGTATACCAATCTAAAGAAAAAGAAAACTTTCTAGACAGAAAAGAATTTTCGGGTTCTATTTTAGAAATATATGATAGTTTAATTGAATATTTAAAGATAAACACAGCAACTTATGGTTTAATAAATACAAGCGTTAGAGAAGATATTGAAGAATATCCAGAATTTATTTTAAGAGAAATTGTGCTAAATTCTATAATACACAGAGATTATTCAACTTTAACATCAAATATAATAAATCTATATAGAAATGAAGGAATAGAGTTAATTAGTTATGGTTCTTTATATGGAAATATTACAATAGATGATATACTTGCAGGATTATCAACAACTAGAAATCCATATTTGCAATCAATTTTAATGAGATTAAAAAGAGTAGAAGCACTAGGAAGTGGACTAAGAAGAGTTAACTCATACTATAAAAAAATTGGATTAAATTTTGAAATTAAAGCTCTTCCTTCTACATTTGTAGTTGAATTACCAAGAATCACTTTAAATGCAATCAAATCACCAGATGAAGATGTAATTCTAATTATTAACTTTATAGAAAAAAATGGTTCAATAACAAGAAAAGATGCTGAAAATCTAATTCAAAAAGAAAAAACTACTACTGCAACAATATTGAATAAACTAGTAGAAAATAAAGTTTTAGTTAAGGTTGGAAATGGTCCAAGTACAAGATATGAGAAACATTAGAAAAAATATTTAACTGCCATACGGAAGCTTTAGTCTATTGTCCGTGTGGCAGTTAAACTTAGGGGGAAAAATTATAATGGGAACTAGCGAAAAGCCAAAAATTAGCTTTACAATTGCTACAGTACATGTTCCGCAGTATGGTAAACTGCTTGCTTCAGAAAAAAGAGCTTTACCAAGATTACAAAAAGAGCTTAATGAAGCTAATCGGTTAAAGCGAGATAGTTATGTAACAATGATGCGAAATCATCGTAAATTTAAGTGAAGTATTTGATATGAGATAAGCCTAAAAAATGGTCCGTAATCCTTGCTTAGACGAGTCAATACAGTCTAAACCCCAAACTATCCACAGTATAGTTAATGCAAAGTATATGCGTAATTTGCCAATTACTAGGATGAATTGTTCACAGAAACATTGATTGTGGCAAGTTGGAGTCTGCAAGAGCAGCCAAGGAGTTATCAAAATATATAATTAAATAAAACTACTGACCACATAAACAAGACTTTCATTAATAAAATTGAGAGTCTGGAATTTTACCAAAGACAAGAAACAAACATTGGCAGGTTTATTTCATGACATTGCTACACCATGTTTTAGCCATTGCATCGATTTCTTGCATAAGGATTATATAAATCAAGAGGTAACAGAAGAAGATACAAAAACAATTATAGAAGGGTCACAAGAAATAATGAGTTTATTGAAAAAGGATGATATACTCATAGATGAAGTATGTGATTACAAAATATATCCAATAGCTGATAATAATACGCCAAGATTATCAGCAGATAGATTAGAATACACATTTTCTAGCGGAATGAGTTTTACAAAAGAATGGAACGTATATGATATAAAAGAGATGTATTCAAATTTAACTATTTTATCGAATGAAGACAATATTGTTGAATTAGGATTCAAAGATAAAGAAATAGCAGAAAAGTTTGTAAATGGCGCAAGTAAGATGTGGATGGCATTTCAAGGCAATAAAGATAAATTAGTTATGCAGTTTATAGCCGACTCAATGAAAATTGCAATAGAAACACATATATTTGAAGAAGTTGATTTATACAAATACTCTGAAATGGAAATAATTGACAAGATTTTGAATTGTAATGAGAATAAACTTAGTAGTAATTTTAAAAAATTTATGGAAAGTACAGATATTTGTGAAGGAATAAATCCTCCTAAAGATAATTATTATATAGGGTTTGATGTTAAGAAAAGATATATTAATCCTTTAGTAAAAGATGTTAGATTAGCAGATATATCATCAATATCAAAAGAGCTTATAGAGCAAGTTGAGAATTATAAATTTGAAAATTATGCTTGGTTTCAGTTTGATGTATTATAGGTATAATGTGTATAAAAAAGAAATATATAACTCTGCACAAAATCAAAGTTATTGCACCTAAGAAATCCCAAAAAAATCAATACTTATAAAAAATGAAGTATTGATTATATTTTATGGATTTTAAAAATATTTGTATTCTATCTTAAAAAAATCATATAATATTATATGTAGTAATTTGGCAAAATCAATTAAAAATCTTGACGATATTATATAAATAATACTGCCTACTAGGAGGCGAAGAGTAAAATACCCTAGATAATCGATAAAACAGCCACCCAGTTGGCAAAGAGAAAATACACTGGTGAATAAATTAAGGGAGTTTCAAGCTCCCTTTTTATTATATAAGGAGTAAAATGGAAATAATTGAAGGAAGATTATATTTTATAAAAGATGAATTTATAGAAAAATACAATCCTAAATATAAGTTAATGGAAAATAAAGAAGCTGGAACTAAAAGACCAACTTATTTTTGCTTCAGAGATAAAGTAGACAAAAACATACTATGAGATCTAGTTATTTCTTATCATTTTTGTATCAATAGTATTAAAAAAATGATACTATTGATACAAAAATGATAAGAAAATTTAAAAAAAGCACTTGATTTTATATTTAAAATATATTACAATGTTATTAGAATTGTATTGAAAGTATTAAAAAAATGATACTTTTGATACAAATTTGATAAGAAGAAGGTATGAATATGAAAAATTATGAAAAAATATTAGAATTAAAAGTATTCAATCTACAAGATGTATGTGAGTTAACTGACAATATAAATACAGCTAAAAGTTTAATTAGAACTTTACTATCACTTAACTACATAAAACGAGTAAAACATAATCTATATGCAGTTTGCAATATAGAATTTAAAAGTGTAATAGCAGATCAATATATGATAGCATCAAAGATAAAAGATGACTCATATATATCATATCATTCAGCATTCGATTATTATGGAGTTAAAAATCAGATGTTTTATACAGTATATGTTTCAAGCAAGAAAAGATTTGGAAATTTTGAGTTTGATGGATATGACTATACATTTGTTAATAGCAAATATGACTTTGGAATAGTACAAAATGGAAAAGTTAGGGTTACAGATAAAGAGAGAACCATAATAGATTGTATAAATAAAACAGAACTTGCTGGTGGAGATGAAGAATTATTCTTATGTTTAGAATTAATAGGAAAACTAGATGGCAAGAAAATATTAAAGTATTTAAAACATTATAATTCTCAAAAGTTATATGCAAAAGTAGGATTTATGTTAGAGCTCTTAAATGATGGCTTTGGAGTAGATGAAAAAGTGATAGAAGAATGCAGGAAAAGAATAAATGGGAGAACTTATTATTTTGACAACGAAACTAAAAAGAATAAAAATAAATATATAAGCAAGTGGAATTTAGTAGTCCCAGAAATATTTTTAACTAGAGGGAGGACTTTACATTGGTAGAAAATTATAAGAAATATATAGAAGAAATTTCAAATGAAACTGGATTTATAAAGTCAACATTGGAAAAGGTAGAAAGATTATTAAATATTCTAGAATGGATTAACAATCACGATAAATTAAGTAAGCTACTAGCTTTAAAAGGCGGAACAGCTATAAATACTGCCGTATTTAACTTTCCTAGATTATCAGTTGATATTGACTTGGATTTAACAGAAAATTTGGCAAGAGAAGAAATGATAAAAGAAAGGGAAAATATACATAATTTGATAGTTCAGTATCTAAAAGCTAATGAATATAATATCAATGCAGAAAAATCCAAAGATGTATATGCTCTAGATTCTATTGTAGCAGAATATCAAGATATAAAAGGTAATACTGACAATATAAAAATAGAAATAAATTATATGAATAGAGTGCATATTTTGAAAACAAAACAATTACAAATTGCTACTAATGTTTTTGAGGACAAGCATTTAACAATTCATTGTATTCATCCAATAGAAATTTATGCCACAAAAATCTGTGCATTATTAAGCAGAACAACTGCTAGAGATTTATTTGATGTTTATACGTTAAGCAAATATGATTTGTTTGATTCGGAAGAAAAGCAATTATTGAAACAATGCTTTATGTTGGAATATATAGCAGTTAATAACTATAAACTGGAAGATATGGATATTGAAAGAATAGAAAAATTAGAAAAACAAGATATAAAAACAAAACTATTACCAACATTAAAAGATAGAAACCCAAGAAAAAGTAATGTTGATGAAATGAAACAGGCAGTAAGAGAATATTTAAAAGACATTCTAGTAATAGATGAAAATACCAAACAATTTTACGAAAAGTTCAAAAATGGTACTTATGAGCCAGAATTGTTATTCGATGATAATGAGATTGTAGAAAGAATAAAAGAACATCCAATGGTAATATGGAAATTGAATAATAAATAAATGCAATTTTGATGAACTAAAAAACGATTTCAGGCACTACAAAGGAAGTTATAGATATGCATATACAATCGTTAATTATGTTTTAAACAATTATTCAGATGAAGAAATAGAGAAATTATACAAAAATCCAACTTATGTAAGAAAAAGTGCAAATAAAATATTTGAAGAAACTAAAATATGGGTGAATAACAAATTAAATATAAAATTATAAAAAATAAGAGAATGTAGTGTCGTACATTAGAAAACTTTTAAAGCAGAATTAAGACCGCTTCTTGATAAAATTAAATATATGAAAGGAACGAGAGAATATGAATAGACCAATAACAACATTATTTATGTTAGAATCACTAGATGGAAAAATAAGTAGTGGCAATAGTGATAATTTAGATGCTGACAAAGATTTTTGCAGAATAAATGGAGTTAAAGAAGGCTTACATCAATATTATGAATTAGAACAAGAAACTGATATATTTTCTTTAAATACAGGTAGAGTTATGGCTAAAATAGGAGTTAATGATAGAAAAGAATATCACGATAAAATTGATGTAGTTACTTTTGTAATAATAGATAACAAACCACATTTAAATGAAAATGGAATTGATTATTTATGCCATTGGGTAGGTAAAGTTTTATTAGTTACTACAAACAAAAATCATATAGCTTATAGTCTAAAGGATAAGTATGATAACTTAGAAATATTGTATTATGAAACATTAAACTTAACACAACTATTAGAAGATTTGTATAGTAAATATAATGCGGAAAATCTGACAATTCAATCAGGTGGTACATTAAATGGACTGTTTGTAAGAAATAAATTAATAGATTTTGTTAATATTGTTATAGCTCCAATAATTGTTGGAGGAAAGAATGTTGCTACTTTAGTTGATGGAGAATCAATTACTGATGAAAATGAATTAAATAAGCTAATGCCCTTGAAATTACTTGAGTGTAACAAACTAGAGGATTCTTATATTCAATTAAAATACGAAGTATTAAAATAGTAATTTTTATATTATAAATGTTTAATATGTTTAATAAAAAAATAAAGCTTTAGAATTTGATAATTTATTAAAAATTAATAATCAAAATCTAAATACAATATTAAATTATGTTAGTGATGAGCCTATTTTATTCGAGGAAAATCATAGATTGATAAGTAAAAGGGAAATTGAAAATTTTGAAAATGAATATCAATGTAAAATAGATGGGATAATTCCATTAATAGATGTATATGATAATGATTTTATAGTATACATATGTGATAAAAATGCTTTTGGAATGTATAATATAGTAGATGAGCTACTTTTTAATGAGGATTATGATGTGACTGAAATAATAAAACAATTGGAGAATTATTGTAATTGAGGGTATTACAATTTATTAAAGTAATTAAGTCTAACTTGTGCAAAAGATTTTGATATTGTAAACAAGTTATCTTCAGTTTAATATGTAGACTTTTATTCAGTAATTTTCCCTTAAAGTTAGAGAAACAAATAGGCAAAAGAAAAAACGGAATTTTTGATCGCAATCAAAATTCCGTTTTTTCTTTTTGATATTGATAATTCTTCTAAATTGTATATAATATAATTGAACAAAAAAAATATACGAAAGAAGGTGATTATCAAAAGAACAAAAGATATAAAAATCTTTAATTCTTTAAATAAAATATACCACATAAAAGAGCAAATAAGCAAGGTTTCGAGAGAAAAAAATAAAAGAATTAGAATTAAAGGTTCAACAATTGGGAAATTGTTGTTTGCAGGGATGTTTTATAGAGAAAAAAGTATAAATCAAATAATGGAAAAGACACATAAAAGAAAATTATATAAAAAGATATTTAAGAGCAATGAGGTTATACCAAAAACGCATGGTTTCATAGAAGGAATAAAGGATTTAAAAGTTTCAGAGCTTGAAAAGATAAATAAAAATATAATAAAGAAGGCAAAAGAAAATAAAATATATCGAAATGGAACAATTGAGAATTTAGTAGTAGTAGGAATAGATGGAACAGAAGTATTTGGAAGTTATAAAAGGGAATGGGATAATTGTTATAATAAAAGGATAAAAAATAAAAAAATTGTAGAAGGAAAAGAGCAAATTGTGGAGGAAGTGTATCACGAGCAAATAAGTGTATTTGCAAGGATAGTAGGAAAAAGACCGGGAGTATTATTGGGTTATGAGAAAGTAACATGTAATGGGAATGAAGGGAAGCAAGAATTTGAGCCAAATGTAGGAATAAAGTTAGTGAAAAAATTAAAAGATACATATGGAAGAGGAATAGATGTAATAGTTGGAGATGCAATATATCTGAGGGAAAATGTGATAAAAGAGGTACTTAAGGAAGGATATCAAGGAGTATTTAGATTAAAGGATAATAATAAAATGTTGTTAGAAGATGCAAGAGGAGTATTCAAGTTAGGTAAAGCAAAGGAGTACAAGATAAAAGGAAAAAAGATAGAATATTGGTCAGATAATTTTGAATATTATGGATGCAAAGTAAAGGTTGTAAAATTTGAAGAGGAAGAGCGAAAAGGTAAGAAACAGGAAATTTATGTAGTATGTACAGATACAAATATGAGAGAAGAAACAATAAATAAGATAATCCACGCAAGATGGGGAATTGAGAATGAAGGATTTAATGAATTAAAAAATCAATGGAATATGAGGCATTGTTATATAGCGAATGAAAAAGGGATAGATGTCATTATGCAAATGATAATGATGAGTTATAACTTATGGGAGCTGTATATATATGGACATCTGAAAGATTTTGAAAAAAAGGAAATAACAAAAATAGGATTTATAGAAGAAATAAAAGATTTATTTTTTGCAAACAAATGTCAAGCGTGGAATTACTCAAGTGCATGAGAATACCAATTGAATATTTGAAAAAAAGCATAATAAATGCTTTATATAAAGTCGTGCTTTTTTCAAGTAAATATAGTTGAAATCAGAATTAAATAGAAAATAATGGCTGTAAAGTAGATATACAAAGATTTACAGAAGT